>JAICGY010000063.1 GCA_025922915.1 Candidatus Methylomirabilota bacterium
CGGCCACGAGCGCGAATCGCCCGGCGGCCGGCTCCCGGCGGTAGAGCAGCGCGGCCTGCATCCCGGCCACGTCCCGGACCACCTCGAGCACCTGGCGGGCCGTCGTCTCGAGGTCGGCGGCGGCGTGGAGCGCCGGGAGCCCGCGGCGGCGCGGTGCACTCCGGCGCCGGCCGCTCAGCGACGCTCCCCCACGTGGTGCAGCTTCATGAGGTTGGTGGTGCCGGTCACCCACATCGGCGAGCCGGAGATGATCACGAGCGTGTCCCCGGTCTGGACGGAGCCGTCGCCGAGCAGCTCCCGCTCGATCTCGTCCACCATCTCGTCCGTCGTCTCGACCTTGCGAATCAGCCGCGACGTCACGCCCCACGAGAGCGCGAGCCGGCGGCGCACCTCGACCGAGGGGGTGAAGGCGATGATCGGCACGTCGGGACGCTCGTGCGAGATCAGCCGCGCGGAGAACCCCGACTGGGTGAACGCCACGATCGCGCGCGCCCCCAGCTCGTGGGCCGCCATCGCGGCGGCGTAGGCGACGGCCTCCGGGAAGCCCGCGGCCTGGCGCCGCCGGCGCGCGACGTCCTGGGCGAGCGCCGCCTCCTCGGCGCGGGCGGCGATCCGCGCCATCACCTCCACGGCCTCGGCCGGGTAGCGCCCGCTCGCCGTCTCCGCCGACAGCATGATGGCGTCGGCCCCGTCGAAGATGGCGGTCGCGACGTCCGACACCTCCGCGCGGGTCGGCCGGATGTGGGTCACCATCGACTCCAGCATCTGGGTGGCCACGATGACGGGGACCTTGACCTCGCGCGCCTGGCGGATGATCTCCTTCTGGATGTGCGGGACCTCCTCCAGGGGGACGTCGACGCCGAGGTCGCCGCGCGCGCCCATCACGGCGTCGACCGCGCGCATGATGCCGGGCAGGTTCTCGACGACCTCCTGGCGCTCCAGCTTGGCGATGATCGGCAGCGCGGCGCCCCGCTCGGCGAGGAAGCGGCGCACCTCCTCGATGTCGGCCGCCGACCGGACGAAGGAGACGGCCACGAAGTCCACGCCCTGCTCGATGCCGAGCTCCAGGTCCTGACGGTCCTTGTCCGTCAGGCAGGACGCCGGCACCGGCACGTGCGGCAGCGAGATCCCCTTGTGGTCGCTCACGCGGCCCCCGGCCACCACCCGGCAGCGCACCTCGTCACGGGTCGTCGCCTCGACCCGCAGCTGGATCATGCCGTCGTCCATCAGGACGCGGTCGCCGACCCGGACCTCGCTCAGGTACTCGGGCGGGGAGACGAACACGCGCTCGGCGTCGCCGACGACGGGCGTGCGCGTGAGCGTGAACGACCCGCCGGCCTCCAGGTCCACGCGGCCGCCGCCGCCCTCGCCGAAGGTGCCGAGCCGGATCTTCGGGCCCTGGAGGTCCTGGAGGATCGCCACCGGACGGCCCCAGCGCGTTTCGGCCTCGCGGATGCGCCGGATGACCTCCGCGTGCTCGGCGTGGCGGCCGTGGGAGAAGTTGAGCCGCGCCACGTCCATGCCGGCCGCGGCCAGCCGGTCGAGCTGCGCGACGGTGGAGGACGTGGGGCCGATCGTGCACACGATCTTGGTCCGGCGCATCCGCCCGCTCCCGGCCGTCGTCCCGAGGTCCGCGCTCACGCCGCGGGCAGCGCCAGGGCCAGGAAGTGGCCGGTGTAGGAGCGGTCGGCCTGCGCCGCCACCGCCTCCGGCGTGCCGCTCGCCACCACCTGCCCGCCCGCGTCGCCGCCCTCCGGGCCGAGATCGATCACCCAGTCGGCCGTCTTGATGACGTCGAGGTTGTGCTCGATGATCACCACGGTGTTGCCCTGGTCGACGAGCCGGTTGAGGACCTCGAGCAGCTTCTCGATGTCGGCGAAGTGCAGCCCGGTGGTCGGCTCGTCCAGGATGTACAGGGTCCGCCCCGTCGCGCGGCGGGACAGCTCGGTCGCGAGCTTCACCCGCTGCGCCTCGCCGCCGGACAGGGTCGTGGCGGACTGGCCGAGGCGGATGTAGTCGAGGCCGACGTCGTCGAGCGTCTGCAGCTTGGACTTGATCACGGGCACCGCGTCGAAGAACGCGAGCGCCTCGCGGACGGTCATGTCGAGGACGTCGGCGATGCTGGCGGACTTGTAGCGGACGTCGAGCGTCTCGCGGTTGTAGCGCTTGCCCCGGCACACGTCGCACGTCACGTAGACGTCGGGCAGGAAGTGCATCTCGATCTTCACCAGCCCGTCGCCCTGGCACGCCTCGCAGCGTCCGCCCTTGACGTTGAAGGAGAAGCGCCCGGGCGCGTAGCCGCGCATGCGCGCCTCCGGCGTGCGGGCGAAGAGCGCGCGGATGAACGTGAAGACGCCGGTGTAGGTGGCGGGGTTCGAGCGCGGCGTCCGGCCGATGGGGGACTGATCGATGTCGACCACCTTGTCGACGTGCTGGGCGCCCTCGATCCGCGCGTGCGCGCCCGGGCGCTCGCGCGCGCGGTGCAGCATCTGGGCGAGCGCCCGGTAGAGGACGTCGTTGACCAGCGTGGACTTGCCGGAGCCCGACACGCCCGTCACGCACGTGAAGGTGCCGAGCGGGATGCGCACCGCCATGCCCTTGAGGTTGTGCTCGCGCGGGTCGTGCACGACGAGCGCCGACCCGTGGCCCTTGCGCCGCACGGCGGGGACGGGGATGGCGCGGGCCCCGGACAGGTAGCGGCCGGTGAGCGACGCCGGGTTGGCGGCGATCTCGTCGGGCGTGCCGACGGCCACGACGTGGCCGCCCAGCTCGCCCGCCCCCGGGCCGAGGTCGACCACGTAGTCGGCCGCGCGGATGGTCTCCTCGTCGTGCTCGACGACGAGGACGGTGTTGCCGAGGTCGCGCAGCCGCCGCAGGGTCTCCAGCAGCCGCCGGTTGTCCCGCTGGTGCAGGCCGATCGAGGGCTCGTCGAGGATGTAGAGGACGCCGACCAGGCTGGAGCCGATCTGCGTGGCGAGCCGGATGCGCTGGCCCTCGCCGCCGGACAGCGTCCCCGCCGCGCGATCGAGCGTGAGGTAGTCCAGCCCCACGTTGGTCAGGAACGCCAGGCGCTCCCGGATCTCCTTGAGCACGCGCCGGGCGATCGACATCTCGCGCTCGGTCAGCGTCAGCGCGTCGAAGAACGCCGCCGCGTCCTTGATGGAGAGGCGGACCACGCCGGCGATCGAGCGGCCGGCGATCCGGAAGCCGAGGGACTCCGGCCGCAGGCGGGCCCCCCCGCACGCCGGGCACGGCCGCTCCGCCATGAACGTCTCGATCTCGGCGCGCGTGTCCTCGGAGGTGCTCTCCCGGTAGCGCCGGTCGAGCATCGCGATGACGCCCTCGAAGCCGCCGTCGCGGTCGCCGGCGAGGATGACGTCGCGCACGCTCTTGCGGAGCCGGGCCCACGGCTCGTCCAGCGAGAACCGGTAGCGCCGGGCCAGCGCCTGGAGCGTCTGGCGGAAGCCGGCCGTCTCCCGCCCCGCCCACGGGGCCAGCGCCCCCGCCTTCAGGGAGCGGGCCGGATTGGGCACGACGCGCCCGGGGTCGATCTCCCAGCGGGTGCCGATGCCGCCGCACTGCGGACAGGCCCCGTAGGGGTTGTTGAACGAGAACATCCGCGGCGACACTTCGGGGAACGAGACGCCGCACTCCGCGCACGCCAGCCGCTCCGAGAAGAGCAGCGGCGCCGGGCCCGCCTCGACGGGCTCGACCTGGACGACGCCGTCGGCGAGGCGCAGCGCGGTCTCCAGCGAGTCGGCCAGCCGCGCGCCCAGCGTGTCGCGGACGACCAGCCGGTCCACGACGACCTCGAGGGTGTGCTTGCGCTTGCGGTCGAGCTCGATGTCTTCCGCGAGCTCGCGGACCACGCCGTTGACGCGCACGCGGGAGTAGCCCTGGGTGCGCAGGTCGTGGAACAGCTTGCGGTACTCGCCCTTGCGGCCCCGCACGACCGGCGCCAGCACCAGCAGCCGCGTGCCCGCGGGCAGCGCGAGCACCCGGTCCACCATCTGCTGCACGGTCTGGGCGCTGATCACCCGTCCGCAGCCGGGGCAGTGCGGCACGCCGACGCGCGCGAAGAGCACGCGCAGGTAGTCGTAGATCTCGGTGACGGTGCCGACGGTGGAGCGCGGGTTCCGCGAGGTCGTCTTCTGCTCGATCGAGATGGCGGGCGAGAGGCCCTCGATCGAGTCGACCTCGGGCTTCTCCATCTGCTCGAGGAACTGCCGCGCGTAGGCAGAGAGGGACTCCACGTAGCGGCGCTGGCCCTCGGCGTAGATCGTGTCGAACGCCAGCGTGGACTTCCCCGAGCCCGACAGCCCCGTGATCACCACCAGCTGGTCGCGCGGGATCTCGACGTCGACGTTCTTGAGGTTGTGCTCGCGCGCTCCGCGGACGACGATCCGATCGCTGGCCATGGCCGGCCTATTGTGTCAGCCCCGCAGGGCCTTGCCAACTGCGCGGGCGGCGACGCGGCCCGCCGGGCGCGCGAGCGCGGCGAGCCCGGCGGCGAGGGGCGCGGCCACGACGGCCGGCCAGGCGCCGAGCGCGCCCGCCGCCTCCGGCGCGGCGAGGCCGGCCAGCCCCAGGGCCGCGAACACGCCGAGGCCGGTGGCGCCGGCCAGCCGGTCGAGCGTCGCCGCCGCCGCCGTGCGCGGCGGGGCCAGCAGCGCGGGCGCCCGCGCGGTGGCCACGAGACCGAGCCCCCACGCCAGGAGGCGCCACGCGTCGGGCTCGACGAGCGCGAGCACGGCGCCGACCGCGGTGACGGCGAGCCAGCCCGCGGCAGGGAGCGCGGCGGCGTCGCGCAGCGCACGCGCGCCCGCGGCGAGCGCGAGGGCCAGGGCCAGCGCGACGCCGGCGCCCAGCGCCAGTCCCGCCCGGCCCGCCACCACCATCCCGAGCGCGAGCAGCGGAGCGGCCGGGGACTCGCCCAGCGTCAGGTCGGGCGCGTCCGCGGCCACGTAGATGCCCCAGGCCGCGGCGGACAGAACGGCCACGAGCAGCATCACGGGGCCGGCGCCGGCGCCCCGCCCCCCGCGCGCGCCCGGGACGAGCGCGAGCGCCGCCAGCACCAGCGTCACGAGGGCGCCCGTCGCGGCGGGGACCAGCGCCGCGCGGTCGCCGGACGCGTCGGCCCACACCACACCCGACACCGGCGCGCCCGGCACCCGGCGACCGGCGTCGAAGCGCACGCGCGCGCCGGCGGGGATCGTGAGCGCGTCGCCCGGGCGCAGCGCGAGGGTCTCTCCCGGGCCGAGCCGCCACTCCCGCACCGTCGCCGGTACCGTGTCGCTCTCCACCACCCGGTAGACGTTCTCGCTCAGCACCGTCACCCGCTGGCCCTCCACGACGGTGAAGGTGGTCGTGCGCGCCATCCGCTGCCCGCCGACCACCCACGGGCTGCCGGACGGAAAGCGCACCGCGGACCGCGTCGCCAGCTCCGCCCACGCCGTCCAGGGCGGCGCCCCGTGGACGACGGCGACGGTGAGCGTGGCGGCGCCGAGGCCGCCGACGGCGAGCGCGAGGAGCGGCGCCGCCCGCGCCCGCACGAGCGCGGAGAGCCCGGCCGGCGCCAGCAGGAGCGCGGCCGCGACCACGCCGTGCCAGCGCGCGGCGCCGACGAGCCGCGCGGCGTCGGCCACGACGGCCACGTTGGCGGCCACGAGCAGCGCGACGGCGACGCCGGCGGCGGTGTCCATGAGCGCGTCACGCCGGGCGCGCGCCGGGGGCCGCAGGAGCGCCACGAGCGGGGCGACGAGGGCGGCCGGGAGCAGCCAGGCCGCCTCCGGATGGCCGGTGGCCACGCGGAGCGCGAGCGGCGCCAGCAGCGCGGGCGTGAGCCACGCGCCGAGAGCGCGGACGGATGTCATGCGCGGGCGCGCGCGAGCACGAGGACGGCGACGCCGGCCGCCACGACGGGCACGACGACCGCCGCGTACCACCAGAGGAGGCTGAGCCCGGCGAGGCGCACGGCGCCGGGCACGGCGGGCGCGAGGGCGAGCGCGGGGACGCCCGCGAGGAGGACGAGCAGCAGCAGGATCGCCGTCCGTCGCGCGCGGGCGATCGGCATCGCGCGATTATAGCGCGCCCCTCGGGGGAATCGGTATGCTGAGCCGCGACGTCCAAACCGGCAACGTCCCGAGGAGACATGAGCCCCATGGCAGAGCGCACCGCGAGCGTGCTCGTCGTCACCGCCCACCCCGACGACCCCGACTTCGGCGCCGGCGGCACGGTGGCCCGGCTGGTCCGGGAGGGCCGGTCCGTGGTCTACGTCATCGTCACCAACGGCGACAAGGGCTCCGGCGATCGCACGATGACGCCCGAGCGGCTGACCGGCATCCGGCGCGAGGAGCAGCGGGCGGCCGCGCACGCCCTCGGCGCCGACCACGTCGAGTTCCTGGGCTACCCCGACGGGGAGGTCGAGGACACGCGGGACTTGCGCCGCGACATCACCCGGCAGATCCGGCGCTGGCGGCCGGAGCTGATCATCACCCAGAACCCCCGGCGCACCTACAACCTCTACGCCTCGCACCGCGACCACCGCATCACCGCCGGCGCCGTGCTCGACTGCGTCTACCCGCTGGCGCGCGACCACATGGCCTTCCCGGAGCTGCTGCCCGCGTACGAGCCGCACAAGGTGCGCGAGATCTACCTGATGCAGTGGGAGAGCCCGGCGCTCGTGCTCGACATCACGGCCACCATCGACCTCAAGCTCAAGGCCCTCGCCTGCCATGCGAGCCAGGTCCCCGACTTTCCCGCGGTGGAGGCGCGCGTCCGGGACCGGGCCCGCGAGGTGGGCGCGCCGCACGGCTACGCGTACGCGGAGTCGTTCGACCGGATCGTGCTGCCGCGATGACCGCCGCCGGCGAGCGCGACCGGCTCCTCGCCGCGATGCGGGTGGCGCCGGGCCTGCTGCGCGAGATGACGCGCGACCTGGACGCCGCGCAGGCCTGGACCGCCCCGCGGCCCGGCGAGTGGTCGGCCGGGGAGGTCGTGCGCCACCTCGCGGCGGGCGACGCGGACACCTTCGTCCCCCGGCTCGAGCGCATGCTCGCCGAGGACCGTCCGACGTTCGCGCCCGTCCCGCCCGCGGAGCGCGCGCGGGACCTCGCGGGCCTCCTGGACCTGTTCGCGACCGCGCGAGGACGCGCCGTGGCGCTCCTCGCCGCGCTCGACGGCCCGGCGTGGCAGCGCACGGGCGTGAGCCCGAGCCGGGGCGAGCTCAGCGTGGAGGCGTACGCGCGCAGCATGGCCGCCCACGACACCGAGCACCTCCGGCAGGTCCAGGTCGTGCGCGCCGCGCTCGGTGCGGTGCCTCGACGATGCGAGGCCGGGATCGCGCTCCCCCTCGGCGAGCTCCTGCCCGCCCTCGCCGCGACGCCGGCCCGGCTGCGCGCGATCGCCCGCGACGTGCCGGACGCCGTCCTGCGCCGCCGGCCGGCGGCCGGGGAGTGGTGCCTGAACGAGATCATGGCCCACCTGCTCCACGTGGAGACGACCCTCTTCCTGCCGCGGCTCCGGCGGATGGCCACGGAGGACGGGCCCGTGTTCGAGCCGTTCAGCCCGGAGTCCTGGGCGCGCGAGCGGGACCGCCGCCAGGAGCCCTTCGCGACATCGCTGGCGGCGTTCGAGCGCGCGCGCGGAGAGACGGTCGCGTTCCTCGCGGCGCTGCCGCCCGGCGCGGCGGAACGACGCGGGCTCTCCGGCTTCTTCGGGCCGCTCACGCTCGGCCAGTACGCGACCCACGCGGCCGACCACGACCTGGAGCACCTGGGCCAGGTGCGCGCCACACTGCGCGCGGCCGGGCACGACGCCCAGGCCGCGGAGGCCCGCCCGTGAGCGCGACCCCGGCCGGCGCCCATGCGAGTGCGAGCGTTCAGCGCGTGCGCGATGCCCTGCGGGCCCGCGGCCTGGCGCAGGACGTCGTCGACCTCGCGCTCTCGGCCCGCACGGCGGCGGACGCCGCGCGCGCGCTGGGCTGCCGGGTGGAGCAGATCGCCAAGTCCCTCATCTTCCGGCTCGTGGACTCCGGCGAGCCGCTGCTCGTCGTCACGAGCGGCGGCCACCGCGTGGACGAGGCCGCGGTGGCAGCCCTCGTCGGCGAGGGCATCGTCCGGGGCGACGCGGACTTCGTCCGGCAGGCGACCGGCTTCGCGATCGGCGGGGTCGCTCCGCTCGCCCACCCCCGTCCCATCCGCACGCTGATCGACGAGGCCCTCATGTCGTGGCCCGAGATCTGGGCCGCCGCCGGCCACCCGAGCACCGTCTTCCGGCTGCGCCCCGACGAGCTGGTCGCCATCACGGGCGGACGCGTCGCGCCGGTCGGGTGAGGCGAGCATACTGGCCCGGTGAGCCGTCGAAGCTGGGTGGACCGCCTGTACCTCTGGGCGATCGCGGTGATGCTGTCCCTGGTCGTGGCCGGGACGCTCGTGCGCCTGCTCTTCCGGTAGCCTCCGTCCGACCGCCTCGCGACCGAGAAATCCACACGGGCACCGGCCGACAGGCGTAGGCTGAAGCCGCAAGGCTGAACGGCCCCGTGAGGCGGCCCTGCCCAGGAGTCGCCATGAACGTGGACGAGATGGTCGAGGTGCACGTGTCCGATGTCTCCCTCGCCGCCGCCATCAACCGGATGTTTCAGGTGCACGGTCAGATCACGCATCGCCAGATCTGGGGCGCGCTGATGGCCGAGAACGAGCGCCGGAGGCGGGACCCCGCCAGCGCCGCCCCGATCCAGCTCCGCCGGGGCATGATCGAGACGCTCGACCGGAAGACGCAGATCGTCCTCGGACTGGAATAGCCGCGCCGCGCCCCGACGACGCGGCGCGCCGGTCCGAATCGGCTCGAGGTCGACGACACGGTTCACGCCGCGGCGGCAACCCGCTTGCAGCGGCGTCGGCGTCATGGAACCGCCAGATCGATGGCTGCAAGGCCGCAAGATCGTCGTCGTCGTCGAGATGAACGAGGACGTTCGCGAGCTCCTGAGGACCGCGCTCGGCATCTGTGGAGCCGAGACGCGCATCTTCACCGATCCCCGCCAGGCCATCGAGAGCCTGCAGCACGATCCCGCCGACGCCATCATCACCGAGCCGGAGCACCGCGACACGGTCGCGCGCCTCGCTCGTGGCGCCGTTCGAGCCGCCGTCGCGGACGAGCGCGTCGATCTGCCCCCGCCCCGCGTGTCGGGTTACGACGTGGTGGTGTCGCCGGCGAATCCGCTGGGATCGTGTCGCCGGATCGCCGAGGTCATCGCGCGGGAGACCCGCCGCAGTCTCCGTGAGTCGCTGAGGACGCCCCCGCCGCCGCCGGGATTGCAACTGTTACAAGGGCCCCGTTAGCCCGGCAATGTTGACTTCGGCGCCGTCGATCGCTAAGGATATTTGCGGTCTATGCGCCGCTTCGCGTCCCAGGCCCGCGCCGCGTTCACCCTGCTGCTCGAGGCCGCTCCGGATGCCATGGTGGTCGTGGACGGCGCCGGCACGATCGTGATGGTCAACGCGCACGCCGCCCGCCTGTTCGCGTACGCACCGGCCGAGCTCATCGGACAACCCGTCGAGGTGCTGGTGCCCGAGCGCTACCGGGAATCGCACCTGGCGCACCGCTCCAGCTTCTTCCGCACCCCCAGCGTGCGCCCGATGGGCGCCGGGCTCGAGCTGTTCGGACGGCGGAAGGACGGCTCCGAGTTCCCGGTCGAGATCTCGCTCAGTCCCGTCACGACGGACGCCGGCCTCGTGGCGGTCAGCGCCATTCGCGACATCACGGACCGCAAGCGGGCCGAGGCGAAGTTCCGAGGCCTGCTGGAGTCGGCGCCGGACGCCATCCTCATCGTCGACCGCGACGGACGTATCGTGCTGGTCAACGCGCAGACCGAGCGTCTCTTCGGCTACTCACGTGACGCGCTGCTGGGCCAGAAGGTCGAGATGCTCATCCCCTCGCGCTTCCTGTCCAGCCACGAGGGCCATCGTCACCGGTACTTCGCCGAGCCCGGTGTGCGGCCGATGGGCGCCGGTCTGGAGCTGTTCGGGCGGCGTGCGGATGGGACCGAGTTCCCGGTCGAGATCTCGTTGAGCCCGCTCGAGACCGAGGAGGGGTTGCTCGTCGCGAGCGCCATCCGCGACATCACCGACCGCAAGCGGGCCGACGAGGCGCGCGTGCGACTCGCCCGGGAACAGGCCGCGCGCGCCGAGGCCGAGCAGGCGAACCGCCTCAAGGACGAGTTCCTCGCCATGCTGGCGCACGAGCTTCGCAACCCGCTGGCGGCGATCCAGTCCGGCCTCGGCGTGCTGGACAGGCTCGGCAATGCCAGCGCGCTGGCGTCGGATACCCGTGGCGTCATGAACCGACAGCTTCGCCAGCTGAGCCGGATGGTCGACGATCTCCTCGACGTGTCGCGGGTGAGTACCGGCAAGATCACGCTCGCCCGTGAGTCCGTCGACGTCCCGGCCCTGGTCGCCCGGTGCGTGGCCACGCTGACGGGGGCGGCTGCCGACCAGCGCATCGTGATCCGGACGGAACCGGTGGTCGTCGATGCCGACCCGATGCGGCTCGAGCAGGTCGTGATGAACCTCCTCACCAATGCCGCGAAGTACACCCCCGCCGGCGGAACGATCACCGTGACGGTCGCGAGGAGCGGGGATACGGCGATGATCGTCGTCGAGGACACCGGGGTCGGGATGACGCCCGACCTGACCGAGCGCGTCTTCGACCTGTTCGTCCAGGGCGAGCGTTCCCTCGCGCGATCCGAGGGCGGGCTCGGCATCGGGCTCACGCTCGTGCAGCGGCTCGTCGAGATGCACGGTGGCTCCATCGACGCCGCGAGCGACGGGCCGGGCCGGGGAAGCCGCTTCACGGTCCGCCTGCCGGCGGCTCCGGTGCGGCCGCGCGCCGACGGTCCACGCGCCTCCACATCGCCGGCGGCCCCGTCGCCGGCCGGCCGCCGCGTCCTCCTCGTCGAGGACAATGCCGACGTGCGGGCCATGCTCCGGACGCTGCTGGAGGTCGACGGACACGAGGTTCACGAGGCGAGTGACGGGACGACGGGCCTGCAGGCGGTGCTGGACGTGCGACCCGACGTCGCCTTCGTCGACATCGGGCTCCCGGGGATGAACGGCTTCGACCTCGTGCGCGCGCTGCGTGCGCGCACCGAAGGCGTGCCGCCCTTCCTTGTGGCGCTGACGGGCTACGGTCGCGTCGAGGACCGGCAGCGCATGGAGCAGGCTGGCTTCGATGCGTGCCTGATCAAGCCGGTGGAGCCCGCTCGGATCATCGAGATCATGGCGAGCACGCCTCCCCGCGCGCACCGGACGTAGCGCCCCGCCCCCGGTCACCCGGCACCGTTTCCCATCCTCCGCCTCGTCGCCCGATCTTGCAGGACTCGATGAGACCAGCGCGTCAGCTGTCGGCGGACGCGGACGGCGGGGGCGGCGCCTGGATCGCCTCGGCCAGCGTCCCATCGTCCACGGGTTTCACCAGGTGCACGTCGAAGCCGGCCTCTTGCGAGCGGCGACGATCCTCGGGTTGTCCGTAGCCCGAGAGCGTGATGAGCCTCATCCTCCGGCCGGCCCCGGTTGCGCGGATCCGCCGGGCCACCTCGTACCCATCGATGCCTGGAAGACCGAGGTCGACGATGACGACCTCGGGTCGCACTGACAGCGCCATCTGCACCCCGGCCAGCCCGTCGTCGGCGACGTGCACCTCATAGCCGTCCAGCTCGAGAGCGCAGCGCAGCATCTCCCGTGAGTCGGCGTCGTCCTCGATGATCAGGACGCGCTCGACTCCCGCGCGGAGGGCCGGACGCCTGGACGGCGTCGCCATCGGGGGTGGGATGCGGGGGAGCCGGACCTCGAACGTGCTCCCACGGCCTGGACCGTCCGATACGGCCACGACCCGCCCGTCGTGCATCTCGACCAGCCGCTTCACGAGCGTCAGCCCGATCCCCAACCCCCCCTTCGGCCGGTGCGAGCCCTGCTCACCCTGCACGAACAGATCGAACACTCGGGGCAGCAGGTCCGTGTCGATCCCGATCCCCGTGTCCGAGACCCGCAGCACGGCCTCGTCACCATCCACTCCCGTGGTGACGCGGATCTCGCCGCCGGGGGGCGTGTACTTGACGGCGTTGCCGAGCAGGTTCTCGACGACCTGCACGAGCCGCGTCTCGTCTCCTTCGACCCAGGCGGAGTCCGCGTCAATACGGGCGCGATGGCGCCGGAACGTGCCGGTCGAGTCGAGCAGCTTCCACCAGTGCAGGGCCACCTCGGCCAGGTCGACGGGCTGGCGGGACAGCATGATCTTGCCCGTGGTCAGCCGGGCCACGTCGAGCAGATCGTCGGTGAGGTCGCGAAGGTGACCGACCTGTCGGGTGATCACCTGCTGTGCGCGCAAGGCCTGCTCCTCGGTCCTGCCATCTCTCTTCAGAACACCCACCGCCACGGCAATCGCCTCCAGCGGGTTGCGGAGCTCGTGACCGAGCATCGCTAGGAACTCGTCCTTCGCCCGGTTGCTCGTCTCGGCCTGCCGGCGCAGCCCGTCGGCCTCCTCGTGCTGGCGCTCGGCCTCGGTTCGCGCGACCTGCTCTCTGCGCATCGCTTCCCGGACGCGGGCAGTGACGCGGGCCGCAAAGAGCGCAACCGCGAGGAAGACCACGAGCCCGGCGATGTCGCCAGGGTTGGAGACCTGCAGCGTCCCCTGCGGTGCCAGGTAGAAGAACATCGCGAACATCATGCTCAGCGCCGTGGCGAACAGCGCCGGCGCGTGCCCGCTGTGCCAAGCCACGAACAGGACGGCGGCGAGTAGCGAGGTGAACGGCGCCTTGTCCAGCAGCGGCCGGGATAAGAGGATGCCGCCGATCACGGCGGCCGGCACGATGACCGCCCACGCCCACCGCCGCAGCGCGACAGAGTTGGCCAACATTCACGGACCAGCAGCCCGGAGCCTACACTGTCGGTTCAGCCGTCGCAACGCGCCCACTCGACGCTGGAATCGGAACGAGCGCACGCCTCGATGGCTGGCTTGACAACTCCAGGCCGTCGTCCCGGCGCTGCCCGGCTTGACGCGCAGCGTCGAGCGGCCTGAGTACAATACGCGGCTAAGCCCCGACCGTTGTTACATCAAAGACTCACGCCGCCGGTGTCCGGGTTAGGGTCGGCGAAGCGCGTAGTCGTTTCACCGCCCGGTCTCCGTGGCCCGCTCTTGTGTCCGAAGCAGCGCCGCCCGCCGGTCCGCCGAGTCGATGTTGTAACGCGCGATCACCGACGGGTTCCGGTGACTACTGATGGACATGGCGATGGACTCCGGGACGTGGGCCCGAACCATGTCCCGCACCGCGGTCCGCCGTAGGTAACCTGCCTCAGCCCCCGCCCAGTTGGCCGTATCGCACACTATCTCGGAAAGTTGCTCCGGAGACACCGGCTTGACGACAAGCGCGTCGAATCCCGCCTCTGCGGCCCGCCTACGGTCTTCGGGCCGTTGTTCGGCAGAGCCTATGCTGCAAGGCGCCCGACGAGGAACTGGGTCATGTTGCGAAAGTGTCTTGGGCCACGACCCTGCGGCCACATTATGGCTTGGACGGCCTCCTTCGCCTCTTGTTGCCGCTCCGGAGCTAGCTGTGCGGTAGTCACACCGGCCAGAACCTCCCATGCCAAGTCGAAATCAGGGAAGTCGAAACCCAGCTCCTCCGTCTCGACTCGAACATCAATTCCCACATCAGTCAACTGCGCCAAGAACGGGGCCGGGTCTGCTAGAGCCCCGGGACCAACGCCCGGCACCGGCGGCGGTGGCGCGAACTTCCCGGCCGTTTGCTGAAACAGGACGATATCGCACCGCTCAGCCCTCGCCCAGACAGCGGCCACGACCCGCCCCCCGGGCCGTAACACGCGCTTCATCTCTCGGGCTGCGGCGGCCCGGTCAAGGACGTACATGAGGCTGAGTGAAGCCAGCAAAACGTCACACGCTCGATCGTCGACTGGAAGCTGCTCGGCGCGGCCGACGCGGAGATCGACATTCGTGTACCCCGACTCGACAAGCCGCCGCCGGGCCAACGTCAGCATGTCCGGGCTGATGTCGACTGCAGTGACCTGGCCGGCAGGGCCGACAAGACCCGCTGCCGCAACAGCAACTGCCCCTGTACCTGTGCCAAGGTCGAGAACCTGCTGACCCGGCTTCAAATCACCACGTCTGACTACGTTTTCGACGACGGTGGCAAATCGAGGGTCCACCTCCCGCAGATAGAGTTGGGAGATTCGGTCCCACACACCGACCTGCCATTCAAGGCCTCTTGTCGCTCGGGCGTCGGTGTCCATGATCGCCTCCTCAATGAGGTGACCTTGCCGTCGAACGC
>JAICGY010000064.1 GCA_025922915.1 Candidatus Methylomirabilota bacterium
CGCCGAGGCGGCCGCGCAGGACGACGAGCCCGAAGCGAGGGTGTAGCCGGCGCCGCGCTCCCAGATGAGGATGTCCAGCGTGTGGCGGTCCGCCACCCGCGCGAACTGCACGTTGGTGCGCTGGGGGAAGGCGGCGTGGCGCTCCATCAGCGGCCCCAGCCGCCGGCACGCCTCGGCGTCCAGCGGCTCGACGAACGTCACGCAGTGCGGGTTGCCGACGGAGACGGCGGTGACGGCCAGGGTCGTGCCGTCCTCCAGCTGGAGCGGCACCCCGACCACCTCGCGATCCGGCCCGTTCATGGGGATGTCCGGGGCGCGGAAGGTCGCCCGCCCCATCTCGACGATGACGGACTCGACGCGCCCGGCCGGGCTCCGGCACACGCACTCGACGAGCCCGCCCGGGGTCTCGACGGTGAAGGTGTCCTTCGCGGCCCGGCCGTGGTCACGGAGGTACTTGGCGAAGATGCGCAGCCCGTTGCCGGACTTCTCCGCCTCGCTGCCGTCGGGATTGAAGATGCGCAGGCCGAAGTCCGCGCGCGTGCTGGGCACGAGCATGAGGATGCCGTCGGAGCCGATGCCCCAGTTGCGGTCGCAGATCCGGACGATCGAGGCGTCGGACAGGTCGAACGGCAGGTCGGCCCGGTCGAGCACGAGGTAGTCGTTCCCGAGCCCGTGGCCCTTGACGAACGGGATCGGCTTCACGCCGGGCTCAGCGCTGCGCGACGGGCACGTAGCTGGCGCGGGTGGCCCCGGTGTACTCGGCGCGCGGCCGGATCAGCCGGTTGTTGCCGTGCTGCTCGAGCACGTGGGCGGCCCAGCCCGCCACGCGGCTGATCGCGAAGATCGGCGTGAACTGGTCCGTCGAGATGCCCATGACCGCATAGGCGGCGCCCGAGTACAGGTCGACGTTCGGGTAGATGTGCTTGTCCTCGGTGACGACCTTGGCGACGGTGTTGAGGATCTGCACGTAGGCGGTGTTGCCGGCCTGCTCGCCGAGCTCGGTGGCCAGCCGCCGCAGATGCTTGGCCCGCGGGTCCTCCACCCGGTAGACGCGGTGGCCGAAGCCCATGACGCGCGCCTTGTCGGCCAGCGCCTTGCGGATCCAGGCCTCGGCCCGCGCCGGGTCCTTGATCTGCTCGACCATCAGCATCACCTGCTCGTTGGCCCCGCCGTGCAGCGGGCCCTTGAGGGCGCCGATCGCGGAGGTGACCGCGGAGTGGAGATCCGAGAGCGTGGCGGCGGTGACGCGGGCGGCGAACGTCGAGGCGTTGAACTCGTGGTCGGCGTGCAGGATGAGCGCGGTGTCGAACGTCTGCGTGGCGAGGTCGGTCGGCTTCTTCCCCGTCATCATGTACAGGAAGTTCGCGGCGAGACCCAACCGGGGATTGGGCGCGACGGGCGGCTTGCCGCGGCGCAGCCGCTCCCAGGCGGCGACGAGCGTCGGCATCTGCGCGGTCAGCCGCACCGCCTTGCGCAGGGTGGCCTCGCGCGAGTTGTCCGCGGCGTCCGGGTCGAACGCCGAGAGCGCCGACACGCCCGTGCGGAGCACCTCCATCGGGGTGCTCCGGCGTGGCAGCGTCCGGAGGAGCGCGATGACCTTGGGGGGGAGCCGGCGCGTCGCGCTCGCCGAGAGCGCCTTGACGTGCGCGTCGAGCTCCTTGCGCGTCGGCAGGGCGCCGTACCACAGCAGGTACGCGACCTCCTCGAACGAGGAGTGCGCGACGAGGTCGTCGACGTCGTACCCTCGGTAGACCAGCCGGCCCTCGCGCCCGTCGATGAAGCAGATGTCAGACGTCGAGACGACAACGTCCTCGAGGCCGGCCTTGGTCACGGTGCTCATGGCGATCCCTCGCAGCGGAAGTGGTGAGAACGCCTTGCTTTTATCATAGGTGGCCGGGCGCTTCAACGGTGGACGGAGCCGGGCATGGACGTCGTCGACTTCTACGACCATCATCCGATCAGCGCCGGGCAGGTCCTCGCCGCCGTGCGGCGACGCCGCGGCGGCCTCGACGGGCCGCTCCGCGCGGAGGACCTCTTCGACCACGACCAGGACCACTACGGCGGGCTGGCCGCGGTGGAGACGCTGGCGCGGCGGGCCGGCATCGGCCCGCGGTCGCGCGTGCTGGACGTCTGCGCCGGGCTCGCCGGCCCCGCCCGCTTCCTGGCCGCGCGCCGGGGCTGCCGGGTCGTCGCGCTCGAGCTGAACGCGGGCCGCGCCGCCGGCGGCGCCCGGCTCACCCGCCTCGTGGGCCTCGAGTCGCGTGTTCGCGTGGTTCGCGGCGACGCCACCGCCCTGCCCCTGGCCTCCGGCCGCTTCGACGCCTGCATCAGCCAGGAGGCGCTGCTGCACGTGCACGACAAGGCGGCCGTCCTGCGCGAGGCGCACCGGGTGCTCGTGCCGGGCGGGCGGCTCGCCTTCACGGACTGGGTGGCCCGCTCCCGGCTCTCGGACGGCGAGCGGCGCCGGCTCCGGGAGTGGATGGCCGCGACGACGCTGCAGACGCTCGACGGCTACCGGGCGCTCCTGGGCCGGGCGGGGTTCCACGCCGTGGAGGCCGAGGACCTCGCCGCCGAGTGGCGCCGGATCCTCGGGGATCGGCTGACGATGTACCGCGCCATGCGCGCCGAGACCGTGGCGCGGCTCGGCGAGGCGCGCTACCAGGAATACGAGCAGCTCTACACGTTCTTCGTGGGGCTCGTGGAAACGGGCAAGCTCGGGGGCGGCCGGTTCACCGGCTCCCGCTAGGCCGACGTCGCTAGCGGAACCGGCGCAGCAGGTCTTGCAGGCCGCGCTCGACGGTGTTGGGGTCGACGCCGCGGAGCAGGTCGGTGGGCGAGACGCGGACGGAGGGAGAGGAGGCGGTGCCCGTCACCTTGGCCTTGATGTCGCCCTTGCCCGTCATGACGGTGAGATCGAGATCCATCCGCCCCGTGGGCAGGGCGTACTCCCCGGCGACGCCGGCCTTGAGCGTCCGGCTCGTGTAGCGCAGGTCGCGCGTGCGGACGACGCCGTTCGTCATCTGGTAACTGCCGGTGATCGACTCGAACTCCAGCGGAGAGTCGGTGACCCGCGTGGGCACGTCGCCGGCCTGCAGCGCCCCCAGCGCGCCCACGACGCGCACCAGGTTGGCGATCAGGGCGAGGGCCTGGGTCCCGACCACCTTGCCGGGGCCGATGCGCAGCTGGCCCGGGCCCGAGAGCGTGGCGAGGAGGTCGCGGGGTTCGAACGCGAGCGCGCCCGTGAGGTCCAGCGGGCCGGTGACCGCGTATCCCTGGCAGAGGAAGTCGACGAGCACCGGCTCCAGCGCCAGCCCCTTGACGGCCAGATCCGACAGCTGGACGCGCAGGCCGCGGTCCAGCGAGACGGTCATCTGGCTCGTCACGGTGCCGTCGGCCACGGTGGCCGTGAGCGGCTTCGCCGTGAGCCGCTCGGGCCGCCAGGCGGCGTTGAGCTGGATCGAGGGCACGGCCAGCGTGCGCTCCTTGGGCTCCGGGCACGCGGCGTTCGTCTGGGTGACCGCCAGCTTCGACAGCGTGACGTCCCCCGCCGCGGTGGGCGCGGCGACGGTCCCGCCGACGGTGAGGATCCCCTTGACCGCGCCGTCGATCGCGGGCGACGGGCCGGCGGCGGCGGCGACGAGATCCTTCACCTGCCGCCCGTCGAGGGCGATCGTGGCGCGGACGGGCGCCTCGCCGAGGCTCCGCGCGCCGTCCAGAGCCAGCAGGCCGTTCGAGATCGTGAGCCCCACGTTGCCCGGCTCGAGCCGCGCGTCCCCCTCGACGGCCACCTGGGTGCCCCGGCCGACGAGCGTGAGGTCCAGGTCGCGCAGCCGGTACTGGGTCCGCGTCTCGCCACGGCCCCGCTGGACGAAGGTGACCACCCCCTCGTCGACCTCCACGCGCGAGGCGAGCACGGTGGCCGCCCCGCCCGTCGCCGCCCCGGGCCGGCCCGGCCGCCCCGCCCCCTTCGGCTCGGTCTCGGGTCCCGCGCCCAGGGTGGCGACGTTCAGCCGGCCGTCGGGCGCCTGGATGACGGTGATGACGGGCTTCTTCAGCGTGACGCCGCCGAGCTCGACCCGGCCGCCGAGGAGGGGCCAGAGCTGCAGGCGGATGCGGCCCGTGTCGAGCGTCAGGAACGGCTCGGTGCCGAAGCGCGGATCCTCCGCCACGCGAAGGTCGTGCAGCTCCACCGCCGGAAGCGGGAGCACCGCGATCGACAGCGAGGAGAACGTCACGGGGCGCCCGAGCGCCTGCGACGCCGTCGACGCGACGTACGCCTGGATGCGCGGCATGTCGACGATCCTCGGCAGCGCCAGGACGGCCACGATCGCCAGCACCGCGAGCGCGGCCACGCCGACGAGGAGCCAGACCGCCAGCCGCTTCACGAGCCGACCGTGCCTCCCCTCATGCCCTGCATTCTACCGTCCCCGGCCGCGGGCGCCCGACAGGCTTGACTTGGCCCGCGGACGGTGCGAGACGGGAGAGGGCAATGCCGAGCGTCGCGCGCGCGCTCCGACCGGTCGACCGGCTCGAGGTGTGGACCATCGTCGACACCGCGCTCGATCTCTTCTCGACGATGCCCGACCGGGCGGCGACGGAGCTGCCCAACCTGCTCCGCGCCGGCCTGAAGGAGTTCTCCGGCGCCGGCCTGTGCTGCGCCGCGTGGGGCCTCTCGCTCCTCGTGCGCGCGTCGGTGGACGGCACCGAGCGGACGGTCCTGTTCGACGCCGGGCCGGAGGCCTATGCCTTCGAGCGGAACGCGACGCGCCTGGGGCTCGATCTCTCCGGGGTCGGCGCCGTCGTCCTCTCCCACGGGCACTTCGACCATGCCAGCGGGCTGCCGGCCGCCCTCGGCATGGTCCGCGCGGCGGCGGGCCGGCCGGTTCCGGTGCACGTCAACGCCGGCATGTTCGGCACGCGCGGCGATCGGCGGGAGGACGGGACCGTCCTCCCGCTCGCGGACATTCCGTCCGTGGACGCGCTGGGGGCGGCGGGGGGCGCGGTGGTCGAGGCCGACGACGGCCGCACGCTGCTCGACGACACGTTCTTCCTCAGCGGCGAGATCCCGCGCGTGACCGCCTACGAGCGCGGGCTGCCGAACCAGGTGCGCCGGGGGCCCGACGGGGGCTGGGTGCCCGACCCGCTCGTGCGCGACGAGCGGTTCCTGGCCGTGCACGTCCGGGATCACGGCGTGGTCGTGTTCAGCGCCTGCTCGCACGCGGGCATCGTGAACGTGCTGCGCGAGGCGGCGCGCCTGTTCGACCCGGTGCCGATCCACGCCGCGATGGGCGGCCTGCACCTGTCGGGCCGCCTGCACGAGCCGAAGATCGACGACACCGTGCGGGACCTCGCGGAGTTCCGGCTGCGCCGGCTCGTGCCGTCGCACTGCACCGGCTGGCGGGCCACCCACGCGCTCGTGCGCGCCTTCGGCGACGCCGTCGTCCCGGGCGCGGTCGGCCAGAGCCACGTCTTCGGCCCCGACCGCTGATCAGCCGCGGGCGCGCAGTTCCTTCTTGAGGATCTTGCCGGTCGGGTTCTTCGGCAGGGCAGCGAGGAACTCCACGGTCTCCGGCACCTTGTACGAGGCGACCGCGTGCCGGCACAGGGCCTGCAGGTCCTCGGCGCGCGCGCTCGCCCCCGCGTGGAGGACGACGAAGGCCTTCACCGCCTCCCCGCGCAGCGGGTCCGGCACGCCGACGACCGCCGCCTCCTTCACGGCGTCGTGGCGGAACAGCACCTCCTCGACCTCGCGCGGGAACACCTTGAACCCCGACACGTTGATCATGTCCTTCACGCGGTCGACGATGAAGTAGTAGCCGTCGCCGTCGCGGTAGCCGACGTCGCCCGAGTGGAGCCAGCCGTCGCGGACCGTCTCGGTCGTCGCCGCCGGGTTGCCGAAGTACCCCTTCATCACGTTGGGGCCCTTGATGCAGAGCTCGCCGAGATCGCCGTCGGCCACCTCGTGTCCCTCGCCGTCCACCACCTTCATCTCGACGTTCTCGATGGGCGTGCCCACGGACCCCGGTCGATGCCGGATCTCGTGGTTGTAGGAGGCGAACGGGGAGCACTCGGTGAGGCCGTAGCCCTGGTGGATCGGCCGCCCGAACCGCTCCTGCCAGCGCCGCTCGACGTCGGTGGGCAGGGTC
Organism: Candidatus Methylomirabilota bacterium; assembly: GCA_025922915.1. Lineage (GTDB taxonomy): Bacteria > Methylomirabilota > Methylomirabilia > Rokubacteriales > CSP1-6 > JAICGY01. The sequence continues at coordinate 6,147 of JAICGY010000064.1, forward strand.
GCCGCCGCCGAGAAGTAGAGCCGGACGGAGCCGAAGTCGAGCCGGCGTCCGGTCTCGAGGAACAGGATGTACATCGTGGGCACCGCGTACAGCAGCGTCACGCGGTCGGCGGCCACCGCGTCGGCGAAGGCGTCGGGCACGAACCGCTCGTGCAGCACGAGGCGGCTGCCGGCGGCGACGGCGGCGTTGAGGATGAAGTTCTGGCCGAAGCAGTGGAACAGCGGCAACGCGCAGAGGCCGACGTCGTCCGGCGTCATGCGGAGGTGGTGGACGGTGGCCCAGGCGTTGGAGACGACGTTGGCGTGGGTGAGCATCACGCCCTTGGGCCGGCCCGTCGTGGCCGAGGTGTAGAGGATCGCCGCCGTGTCCTCGCGGTCGCGGGCGACGGCGCGGCGGACGTCGTGGCCGGGCAGCCCGGCCAGCTCCCGGGCCTCGACGAGGTGGCGGACCGTCGGCGTGCGCGCGCGCGGTGGCAGGTGGACGGCCACCGCCGCCGCCGTGAGCACGGCCGCCGCCCCGGCGTCGTCGAGGATGTAGGCGATCTCCTCGGCCGTGTAGGTGACGTTGAGCGAGAGCGGCACCGCGCCGATGCGCTGGGCAGCGTAGTAGGCGAGCACGAACTCCGGTCCGTTGGGCAGGTGGAGCGCGACGCGCTCCCCCGCCCCCAGGCCCAGCCCGGCGAGCCCGCCGGCGACGCGGGCGACCGCGGCATCCAGCTCGCCGTACGTCCACGTCCGCCCACCGGCGGCCAGGGCCGGCCGCTCGGCCCAGTGCTGCGCCGCCCGCTCGAGGAGCTGGGCGACGTTCACGGCACGAGCAGCACCTTGCCCGTCGTCCGCCGGCCCTCGAGCGCCCGGTGCGCCTCGGCGGCGTCCTTCAGCGGGAACTCCAGCTCCATCCGCATCTTCAGCTTGCCGTCGCGGATCCAGCCCAGGACCTCGCCCGCGCGCTGCAGCAGCTCCTCGCGAGTGGCCGTGTAGTGGAAGAGGCTCGGCCGCGTCAGGTAGAGGGACCCCTTGGCGTTGAGGATCTGGGGGTCGATCTGGCCGATGGGGCCGCTCGACTGCCCGTAGAGCACCATGAGCCCGCGCGGCGCCAGGCAGCCGAGGCTCTTGTCCCACGTGGTCTTCCCCACGGAGTCGTAGACCACCTGCAGCCCCCTGCCGCCGGTGAGCCGCTTCACCTCGGCCTCGAAGTCCTGCTGGGTGTAGAGGATCACCTCGTCGGCGCCGGCGCCGCGGGCGAGCTTGGCCTTGTCCTCCGTCGACACGGTCCCGATGACGCGCGCGCCGCGCATCTTCGCCATCTGGCAGAGGAGCAGCCCCACCCCGCCGGCGGCCGCGTGGACGAGGCAGGTGTCGCCCGCCTTCAGCGGATACGTCGTGCACGCCAGGTAGTGCGCCGTCATGCCCTGCAGCATCGCGGCCGCGCCCTGCTTCGTGCTCACGCCCGCGGGCAGCACCACCAGTCGCTGGGCGGGGACGGCCGCGAGCTCCGCGTACGCGCCGGGCACGCCGGTGTACGCGACCCGGTCGCCGACCTTCACCTCGGTCACGTTCGGCCCGACGGCGGTCACGGTGCCGCCCGCCTCGAGCCCGGGCGTGAACGGCAGATCGGTCTTGTAGAGACCCGTCCGGAAGTAGACGTCGATGTAGTTCAGCCCGGCGGCATCGACCTTGACGACGGCCTCGCCCGCCCGGGCCGTGGGCTCGGGAACGTCCTCGAGACGGAGCGCCTCGGGACCGCCGGCTGCGCTGACGCGGATGGCCTTCATGGATCCGACCTCCTGGCGTGCGGATGAGACGGTGTGCGGGGCGGATTATACACCGCGGCCCGACGCCGGGCGGGCCGACCGCCTCCGCGCCGGCGGCCGGCCCGCCCGGACCCGTCGCTCCCCGTCGCGGCCGGCGCGCCGCGCCGCGCGCCGGATGTCGCGCACCGCCCTCGCCTGCGCCTCGATGCGGGCGAGCACCCGGCCGGCGCTCTCGCGCTTCAGTCCCTCCTCGATGACCGCCCGCAGGACGATCTGGAGGCTCACCGGCAGCTTGAGGCGCGTGGTCGCCTCGCCCGCCCGGGAACGCGCCCGGTCCACGACCTCCTGGGGCAGAACGAGCAGCACGCTGGTCCGGTTGGCGAACATCGCACCTCCTTCCCCGCGGTGGTCAAGTGCTCTATATCTTATATAAAGCATTTTATTCATTCGAAGTGTGGGATACTGACCGCGTGAGTGACGACGGCGCACGAACGGCCTGGCCCCTGATCGGCGCCTCCCGCCCGTGAACGTGGATCGCATCGGCCTGTCGCTGATGGCCGGCGTTCTGGCCGGCTGCCTGGCCGCCGTGTTCATGAAGCCTGGCGGCTTCGGGCCTCGCCGCGACGTCCTGCTCGCGCTCTGGGGGAGCGTCACCGCCAGCGTCTGCCTCCGGCTGCTGGGCTTCGCGCCCGACGCCCGCTCGCTCGCCACGATCGTCGTGGCGCTCGTCGGCGCCGCCTTCGTGATCCTCGCCCAGCGACACCTCTGGCCGCGGCGCCCCTGAGCGCCGGTGGAGCCCTGATGGCATCGACACCCGGAGAAGCCCCCCGCACCCCGCGGTGGCGGGTCGCGTTCTACCACGCGCAGCAGGCGCGCCTGGCCACGTACGGCGTCGACGCGCCGACGCCGGCCGCCGCCGTCGTCGCGGGCCGGACGGCGCTGCTCGCCCAGCACCCCGCGGTGCCGGGCGGCCGCCGGCCGACCCTCCTCGAGCGCGCCGACCGCGTGGGCGGCGGCGACGGCACCGGCTGGGTCCTGTACCGCATCGGCCCCGACACGGCGGCGCCGAGCGGCGACGGACTCGTCCGGTGACGGCGGCGCCCGTCCGTCCACGCCCGGCCGGCCGGAGGGCGCGATGCAGGTGATCGCGTTCTCGACTCCCTCCCGCCCCGACTGGCGCTGGCGGGTCGTCGACTATGCCGGAGAGACGCTGGAGGAATCGCGCAGCGGCTTCGCGACGATCGCCCTGGCCGTGGCCGAAGGCGCGCGCCGGCTGCGAGAGATGGCGGACGCGGACGTCCCCGCGCGGCGGTACATCGGCGGCGGACCGTCGTACCTCCGCGGGCGGTGACGCGGCGCCGAGCGCCCGCTACGCCGCCGCCCGCCGCTGCGCGCGGCGGGCCACCGGCCACTCTCGCAGCACGGACGGCGTGAACGGCAGCACGCCGCGCACCGACCTGGCCAGGACACCGAGCGCCCGCTCGCGCCTCGCGCTCCACGCGAACCCGTAGGCGTCGCGCACGGACGCCGGCAGGAGCCCCACGGTCGCCAGCCGGAGCGCGAGGACGGCGGGACCGCTCAGCCGGCCGAGCGGCGGGTGCACGATGCCCTCCGCGAGCTCGCGCGCCACGTCCGTCACGCCGATCTCGTCGCTCGTCAGCATGGCGTCCACGTAGCCCGACAGGGCGGCGTGCGTGCGCGGCAGCACACCGGCGGGCATGCCGAGCGGGGCCTCGATCTCGGCGCTCTCCGCACAGTAGGCGTCGCGCTCGCCGGGAGCGAGCGGGGCGACGAAGCGCTCGTACGCGAGCAGGAACGAGTCCACGCACGTCGCGTGCACCCACCGCAGGAGCGCAGGATCGTGGGCCGAGTACGTCGTCCCGACGGGGAATCGCCCCGCGCCGCCGGGCAGCCGCCCCTGCACCCGGTCGTGGATGCCGTTGATCCGGCGCACGACGGCCGCCGCTTCCTCCGCCGTGCCGAACGTCAGCGTGAGCATCGCGCCCAGCGTCCGGTGGAGCCGCCGCAGCCGCCCCAGCCCCTCGTCCCGAAACCGGCTGTGGTCGGCGACGCCGCGCGCGACCAGCGGGTGGGCGAGCTGGAGCAGGATCGCCCGGCCCCATCCGAGCAGGACGACGACCTCCCGGTGCACGCGCCAGGACACGGGGAGCGCGCTGTCCGGGAGCCGTCGCGCGATCGTCCTGGTGGCCACGATCCCTACCGCATCGCCGCGAGGTCGATCGGGATCCGGGTGACGTCCCGGCCGTCCGCGCCGGCCACGACGAGGGTCACGCGAGCCCCCGGATCCAGGTCGTCGACCGGGAACCGGTAGGTGGAGCGGGCCAGGTAGCGGCCGTCGGGCTGGCGCGCCGGCGTCCGCTCGTTCTGCACGAAGGCCGGCTGGATGCGCCGGTCCCCGACCTCGAGCACCGGGCGCAGGTGCCGGGCGAAATCCGCGCGCGGCCCGCGGAGCTCGACCAGCAGGACCAGCCGGCCCGCCTGCGCCTTCAACAGCTTCTCGGACTCGCGCGGCTCCAGGGGCTCGCCGCGGAAGGCCGCGTGACGGGCGGCGAGCGCCAGCCGGTGGAAGGGCGTGAGCACCGTCACCTGCGCGCCATCGGCGCCGCCGGCGCGCCACTCCCGCCCGAACTCCTCGTCGGTCACGGACGCGGCGCCAGCCGCGAGAGCCGCCCGCTGCTGGGCCGGGCTCAGCGTGAACGAGGCCGCGCCGGCCGGGGCGACGGCCGCCACCACGAGCACGGCTCCCAGCAGCGCTCGCGTCACGGCGCGCCGGTCACCACCACGCGGCTCAGCGTGTCGGGCGGGAAGAAGCGCGCCGCCACGCGCTGCACGTCCGCCGCCGTCACCGCGCCCACCGCCGCCTTGTACCGGTCGGCGTAGTCCAGCCCGAGCCCCATGGCCTCGACGGCCACGAGGAAGTCCGCGACCTTGGCCGAGGTGTCGAGCCGCAGCGGGAAGCTTCCGACGAGGTACTGGCGGGCCAGGCGCAGTTCGTCCTCGGTCACCGGCGCCTCCGTCATGCGCGCCAGCTCCTCGCGCACGATCTCGATCACCCTCGCCACCTCGGCCGTCCGGGTCTGGGCCGAGACGGTGAAGGACGCGCCGTGGCGCGCCGGCGCGACCCAGGAGTAGACGGCGTAGGCCAGGCCGCCCTCGTCCCGCACGCGGCCGTAGAGCCGGGACGCGCTGCCGCCACCGAGGACGTAGGAGGCCACGACGAGGGGAAAGTAGTCGGGGTCGGTCTGGCGGATCGCCTGGCGGCCGAGCAGGATCGTGGCCTGCGTCAGCTCGCGGGTGATCCGTTCCGTGCGCGGCGGCGCCGGGCCGGCCGCGACCGGCGCGGCGGCGGGCGGGGCGGCCGGGGCGCGCCACCCCCCGAAGCGCTGCAGCACCTCGCGCCGGGCCTCGTCCACGGTGATCGCGCCCACCACGGCGATGATCGTCGTGTCGGGCCGCGCGTGCTCGCGGTAGAAGGCGGCGACGTCGTCGCGCGTCAGGCGCCCCACCGACTCGATCGTCCCCTCGACCGGCGTGCCGTACGGATGCTGCGGGAACACCAGGGGGGCCAGGGCGCGCGCGGCCACGGTGCCGGGATCCTCCTCCGAGCGCCGGATGGCCGCCTGGATCCGCGCGCGCCGCCGCACGACCTCGTCCTCCGGGAAGGCCGGCGCCAGCACCACCTCGGCCAGGAGGTCCAGGCCGAGCTCGAGGTCACGCCGCACGACGGTGAGCGAGGCGGTGAGGCCGTCGCGCCCGGCCCCGGCCTCGAGGCTGCCCCCCACGAACTCGATGGCCCGATCGATCTCGGCGGCGCTGCGCTTGGTGGTGCCCCGGGTGAGGACGGCCCCGGTGAGGTTGGCGAGGCCCGGTCGGTCGGGCGGATCGAGCACGGCCCCCGCCCGCAGGTAGGTGCGCACGGCGACGATCGGCACCGCGGGCCGCTCGGCCACGAGCAGCACGATGCCGTTCGGGAGCACCTCGCGGTGCGCGAGCGGCGCCGCGGCGACGGGGCCGGCGCCGGACGCGATCAGCACCACCAGCAGCGCGAGGGCGAGGCGACGGACCGGACGCGTCATGGGAGTCAGTCTAACTGCTTGCGGAAGCGCAGGACAGCCATGGTGGAGACGACGGCGCCGAAGAGGATCAGCGGCAGCAGCCGCGGCCAGCGGCCATCTACCGCCGCGGGATCAGGACGCCGACGTTCTTCCGCTCTGCCGGGAAGTAGGTGCGCGCGACCTGCGTGAGGTCGGCGGCGGTGACGGCGCGGATGCGGTCGAGGTAAGCGTCCTTCAGCGCGTACCCGCCCAGGAGCTCGAAGCGGGCGAGCAGCGACGCCCGGCGGTGCACGGAGTCCTCCTGGAAGACGAACGACGCCTCGATCTGGTTCCGGGCCCGCGCCAGCTCCTCGTCGGTCACCGGCTCGTTGCGCAGCCGCTCCATCTCGGCGAGCAGTGCCGCCTCCATCGCCTCCGGCGTCTGTCCCGGCAGCGGCGTGGCCCAGAACCAGAACAGGTTGGGGTCGAGCGAGAAGTAGGAGTAGTCGCCGCCCGCCTCGAGCGCGAGCTGCTTCTCCACCAGGTTGCGGTAGAGCCGGGACGACCGGCCGCCCGAGAGGACGACGGACAGAACCTCGAGGGCCGGCGCGTCCGCCGACTCCTGGTTCGGCACCGGATAGCCGATGTAGACGATGGGCAGCTGCGCCGGCCGCGTGACCACCACCCGGCGCTCGCCGTTCTGCAGCGGCTCGACGGCCGTCACCGCGGGCGGCGCCGGCCGGCGGGGCAGGCGGCCGAAGGCGGCGCGGATCTTCGCCAGCGTCGCGGCGGCGTCGAAGTCGCCGACGGCGACGACGAGGGCGTTGTTCGGGACGTAGTACGTCCGGTAGAACTCGCGGATCTCCTCGGCGGTGATGCGGGTGAGGTCGACCATCCAGCCGATGATGGGCTGCCCGTACGGGTGCGCGCGGAAGGCGAGCGCGCTCACCTCCTCGCCCAGCGCGCCGCCGGGGTCGTCCTCCGTCCGCGTCCGCCGCTCCTCGATCACCACCTCGCGCTCGGCGTCGATCACCTTCGGGTCCAGCAGGGCGTTCATCATGCGGTCGGCCTCGAGCTCGATGACGAGGTCCAGCCGATCGGCCGCGATGTTCGTGAAGTACGACGTGACGTCCTGCGAGGTGAAGGCGTTGTCCCGCCCGCCGTTCTCCTCCACCAGGCGGGCGAACATGCGGGGACCGTACCGCGGGGTGCCCCGGAACATCATGTGCTCGAGGAGGTGCGCGATGCCGGTGGCGCCGCGCCGCTCGTTGCGCGAGCCGACCCGGTACCACACCTGGAACGAAGCGACGGGGCTGCGGTGATCCTCGAGGAGGAGCACGCGGAGCCCGTTGTCGAGGGTGGCGGCGACCACCCCGTCCGTGCTGCGGGCGGGAGCCGACGCCGGCGGCCCGGAGGTCTGCGCCGTCGGCGCACCCGGCGCCGCCGCGCCAACGAGCACGAGCACGACGAGGGCGAGCGGCAGAAGACGATTCACGAGTGGATTATAGACCTGCCTGAACCGCGATTCGGCGAGGCGTGCCGCCCGACGTCGCGCGCCAGCCAGCCCACCGCGAGCACGAGGCCGACGAGCAGCGCCGCCGTCGCGAGGGTGGAGGCCCGCGAGAGGAACGTCAGCGTGCCGCTCGACAGCCCGGCGAAGGCCAAACCCACGACGGGCAGGACGGGCGCGCCGCAGCCCATCACGCTGCACGGTCCGGTGGAGAGTCCCACCACGCTCAGGGCCGCGCCCGCCACGCCCCCGGACCGGGCCGTGGCCATTGCCACCGGACCGCCGGCGCGGCGGTCGCGCCGGCAGCGCCAGAGGGCGAAGTAGAGGCCGAAGAGGACGGCGGTGAGCAGCAGGCGCGCCACGTCGCCCACGTCGACGGCGTAGCCCCACTCGGTCCCGCCGTACGGGCTGTCGGCGGAGAACCAGAACAGGGCGAGCTCGGGCAGCTTGCGCGCCTTCTCGGCGAGCGGCACGTCGGAGACGAGGTACTCCGGCAGCCTCGAGAGCCACGGGTTGAACGTGAAGAAGTCCGCGGGCTTGCGCGCGACGGACAGCAGCGCCGGCGGCAGGAGCACGCTCAGCGCGAGCACGGCCAGGGCCGCCGCCGCCACGGTCCCCGGTCGGCGGCGAACCGCGACCCGCACCCCCCGGCCGACGTCGTCCACCACCCCCGCCATGCCAGTCATCATGGGCGTGCGCCCGGGTGTCCGCAAGCGGCCGCCGGCAGCCCGGCTAACTCTGCACGGCACTGTTATTGACAAGTGAAATGACCGCTTCTGTTTGACACGTGATCTGTCCGCTCTGTCATGCGCGAAGGGCAGCGGGGGAC
>JAICGY010000065.1 GCA_025922915.1 Candidatus Methylomirabilota bacterium
AGCGCGGCCGGGTACGCGAGGCACTCGTCCAGGGGATGGACGATGTCGGCGCCGAGGGCGTGCTGGATCGCGACGGCGCCCTCGGGCGTCAGACGGTGGAGCGCCCCGTCGATCGGCGAGCGGAACTCCACCCCCTCCTCGGCGAGCTTCCGGAGCCGCGCCAGGCTGAACACCTGGTAGCCGCCGGAGTCCGTCAGGATCGGGCCGTCCCAGGCCATGAACCGGTGGAGGCCGCCGAGGTCGCGGACGAGGTCCGGGCCCGGGCGCAGCAGCAGGTGGTAGGTGTTGCCGAGGACGATCTGTGCTCCCGCCGCCCGCAGGTCGGCGGGGGTGAGGCTCTTCACGGTGCCGCGCGTGCCGACCGGCATGAACACCGGCGTCTCCACCGGACCGTGCGGCGTCTCGAGGCGGCCGCGCCGGGCGGCGCCGTCCGTGGCCAGGACGGCGAAGCGGATCACCGGAACAGGCAGGCGTCGCCGTACGAGTAGAAGCGGTAGCCGGCCGCCAGCGCGTGGGCGTAGGCCCGTCGCACGAGGTCCGGCCCGGCCAGCGCGGCGACCAGCGCGAGCAGCGACGAGCGCGGCAGGTGGAAGTTCGTCAGGAGCACGTCGACGACCCGGAAGCGGTGCCCCGGCCGGATGGTCGCCGTCGCCAGGCCGTCGAGCGGAACGACGCGGTCGTCTTCGCCGGCCGCACTCTCGAGGGCCCGGGTCGCGGTCGTGCCCACCACGACCACCCGGCGCCCCTCGGCCCGCGCCGCGTTGACGGCGGCCGCGGTATCGGCCGGCACCGTGGCGCGCTCCGGGGGCAGCGTCAGCGCCTCCAGCCGGTCGAGGGTGACGGGACGGAACGTCGCGGGCCCGACGTGCAGCGTGACGGCGTGGATGGCGACGGCCCGGGCGCGCAGGCGCGCGAGCAGCGGCTCCGAGAAGTGCAGCCCGGCCGTCGGGGCGGCCACCGAGCCGGGGACGCGTGCGAACACCGTCTGGTACCGGTCCCAGTCCTCGGCCGCCGGCTTGACGTGGCGGTCGATGTACGGCGGCAGCGGGGGCAGCCCGTGGGCCTCGAGGAGCGCCGCCACCGGGCCGTCGCGTCGCTCGACGATCCGCGCGCCGTCCGGCTCGGTCGCGATCACGCGCAGCCGCTCGCCCCCCGCGATCACCTCGTCGCCGGGCCGGCAGCGGCGCCCCGGGCGCACGAGGGCGCGCCAGGCGGCCGCGGTGAGGGGCTCGAGGAAGAGCAGCTCGACGGCGCGCCCGCGCGCGTCCTCGGCGAAGACCCGGGCGGGAATGACCCGCGAGTCGTTGACGACCAGGCAATCGCCGGGATCCAGCAGGTCCGGGAGGTCCGCCACGCGTCGGTCGTCGAGCCGGCCCGTCCGCCGGTCGACCACCAGGAGGCGGGCCGACTCGCGCGGCTCGGCCGGCGTCTGCGCGATCGCGGACGGCGGCAGGACGTACTCGAGATCGGCGAGCTCCACGACGGCTCAGTGTACACGGCGGGGTCCCCCGACCCGGGGTTCAGCGCTCGCCGGTGGTCGGGTCGATGACCCCCGCACCTCCACCCACTGGATCTCGGGCCCGAGCCCGTGGAGCACCTCGCGCGACCTCCGGGCCGCCTTGCCCCGCTGCTCTCGGCTCCAGGAACCGGCCCCGGGAATCTCACGCGCGACGAGGTATCTCGGCATGGTGCGCGGCCGCCGCGCCCGGGGCAAGCAGACGCCGACCCGAGCGCTCCGATGGCGACGCGAGCCCGAGAGCGTGCCGGGCCGCCGTGGCGGATTGCGCGATGGCCGGCCGTCTCCGCCACGCCCGCTTGCACCGCCAACCGGCCGTCGTTGCTGGAGAACTCGGGCGGATGCCCCGACCCCGTGCAAGCCGACCTTGCGCCGGGGCGGCGCCACCGCCTGCATCAGCGCCGTTTCCGGCGTGGCACGCGGGTTGCCGACGAGCGAAGCGGGCCATCCCACCGATGGCCTCAGGAGGAGAGTCATGGACCGTGCAAGGATGCTGTTTCCCGTCGCGCTCGTGCTCCTGGGCGCGCTGGTCGCCCCGTCCGCCGCCGCCCACGAGAAGCTGGGCACCGTGAGCTTCCCGATCTCGTGCCGGGCCGAGGTCCAGGCCGAGTTCGACCGGGCGGTCGCGCTGCTCCACTCGTTCGCGTTCCAGGAGTCGACGCGCGCGTTCGCCGCGGTGGCGCAGCGCGACCCGGACTGCGCCATGGCGCACTGGGGCGTGGCCATGAACGCGCTCGGCAACCCCTTCGCCTGGCCCCCGTCCCCGAAGGGGCTGGCCGACGGCCGGGCGGCGATCGCGCGGGCCCGGGCGGTGGCGGCCGGCACGGCGCGCGAGCGCGATTACGTCGCGGCGCTGGAGACCTTCTACCGGGACGCCGAGACGGCGGACCACCGCAGCCGGGCGGTCGCGTACGAGCGGGCGATGGCGGCGCTCGCGCAGCGCTACCCCGCCGACCGGGAAGCCGCGGTCTTCCACGCCCTCGCCCTGAACGCGATCGCCCTGCCGAGCGACAAGACCTACGCGAAGCAGCTGGAGGCGGCGGCGATCCTCGAGAGGGTGTTCGCGGAGCAGCTCGACCATCCGGGCGTGGCCCACTACCTGATCCACAGCTACGACTACCCGTCGATCGCCGAGCGCGGCCTCCCCGCCGCCCGCCGCTACGCCGGGATCGCGCCGTCGGCGCCGCACGCCCTGCACATGCCCTCGCACATCTTCACCCGGCGCGGCTTCTGGGAGGACTCGATCGCCTCGAACCGCGCCTCGGCGGCGGCCGCCGCCAACGACTTCGACCGCCTCCACGCCATGGACTACCTCGTGTACGCGCACCTGCAGCGCGGGGAGGACGCCGACGCCGTCAAGGTGCTCGAGGCGATGGTCGCCCTGGGCATGCCGAACGTGGAACACTTCGTCACGGCGTACGCGCTGGCCGCCATCCCGGCCCGGTACGCGCTCGAGCGGGGCCGCTGGGAGGACGCCGCCCGGCTGACGCTGCCGCTCGCGTCCTCCTTCCCGTGGGCGCGCTTCCCGCAGTCCGAGGCGATCCTCGTGTTCGCGCGCGGGCTCGGGGCGGCCCGCGCCGGTGACGCCGCGGCCGCCCGCCGGGATCTCGAGCGGCTGGCCGGGCTCCGCGATGCCCTGCAGACCGCGCAGCAGGCGTACTGGGCCGAGCAGGTGGACATCCAGCACCGGATCGTGGCCGCGTGGACCGCGCGCGCCGAGGGACGCCTGGACGAGGGCGTGACCGCGCTCCGGGCCGCCGCCGAGATGGAGGACGCGACGACGAAGCATCCCGTCACGCCGGGGCCGATCGTGCCGGCGCGGGAGCTCCTGGGCGAGATGCTGCTGGAGGCGGGGCGTGCCGGCGAGGCCCTGCGCGAGCTCGAGACGTCGATGCGGAACGAGCCGAACCGCTTCCGGGGCCTGGCCGGGGCCGCGCGCGCCGCCGGCCTGGCGGGCGACGGCGCCAGGGCCCGGGATTACTATGCTCGCCTGACGGCACTCGCCGGCGACGGCACGGAGCGCGACGACGTGCGCGAGGCCCGGCGCGTTCTGGGAGGGCGGTGAGGGAGACGTGGACGCGTTGATCGGGATCGACATGGGGGCGACCACCATCGCCGGCGGCGTCGTCACGACGGCGGGCGAGGTGCTCGAGGTCGTCGAGCGGCCGACGCGCCGCGACGGGCCGGGGACGGCGACGGCCACGCTGATGGAGGTGGTGGAGCGCGTCATGGCGGCGGCGGGCCGGCACCGCGCCGCCGTCGAGGGGATCGGGATCGGCGTGCCGGGGCTGATCGATCCGGCCAAGGGCATGCTGATGAGCGACTGCAACCTCGTCCCCGAGCTGGCCTTCCTGCCGCTCGCCGACCTCGTGCGCGAGCGGACGCGGCAGCCGACCTACGTGGACAACGACGTGAACGCCCTCGCCCTGGCGGAGTGGAGCTTCGGCCACGGTCGCGGCATCGACAGCTTCGTCCTCCTGGCCATCGGCACCGGGCTCGGCGGCGCCAACATCCTCGACGGCCGTCTCCTCCGCGGGCGGCACGGCTATGCGGGCGAGTGGGGCCACGTCCCGGTGGTCCTGGGCGGCCGCGCGTGTCGCTGCGGCGGTCAGGGGTGCGTGGGGGCCTACGTCTCGGGTCTCGGGATCTCGCACGAGGCCGGCCTCCGCGTCGCGGGACGCTCCGACTCGGCGCTGCTCGCCCGGGCGGGCGGCGATCCGCAGGCGATCACCGCCCCGATGGTCTTCGCGGCCGCCCGGGGCGGGGACGCCGTCGCCGGCGCGCTCGTGACGGAGGCGTGCGAGGCCCTCGCGGCCTGCCTCGGCGCCATCGTCAACGCGCTGAACCCGGATCTCATCCTCGTCACGGGGGGCGTCGCGGCCTCCCTGGAGCCGCTGGCCGTCGACATCCTCCAGCGCGCGCGCCGCTACGCCCTGGCCCCGGCGCTGGACGACACCCGGGTGCAGTTCGCCATCGCGGACAAGGGGTCCACGGTCCGCGGCGGTGCCGCACTGGTGCTCTACGAGACGGCGCGCCGGCGGGCCGCGGCGACGTCGGGCCCCGGGGTGTGACCGTGTACGTCTACCGCCCGGACGCGCGGCTCTTCTACCAGGCAACCGGCGGCGGTCACGACCTCTTCCTGCTTCCGCCCTGCCAGCCGGTGGCGTACGGTCGCCTCTGGAAGTACCAGGTGCCGTACCTCTCGCGCTACTTCCGCGTCGTGGCCATGGACCAGCGGGGCAACGGACGCTCGGACCGCACGCCGACCGGCTACGATCTCGAGACGCGCTACGACGACCTGCTGGCCGTGCTCGGCGAGGCCGTCCGGCCGCCGTTCGCCTTCGTCGCGTTCTCCTGCGCGGCCATGCTGGCGTTCCGGTACCTCGTGGAGCACCCGGAGCAGGTCTCGCATTTGATCCTCGTCAGCGGGCAGTACGCGGAATCGATGCCACAGCCCTTCGAGGAGAAGGTGGCCCGGGTCTTCCGCGAGGACTTCGACGGCTGGCGGACCCGGCTGTGGACCCGCTGCCTGCCGGAGCCGCACTCGCTCAAGGCGATCGAGGACGGCATCGCGTGGTGCGGGGAGACCACGGCCGAGGTGCTGCTGGAGTCGTTGCGCGCGATCGACGGGCAGAGCGTCGTTCACCTCCTGTCGCAGGTGCGAGTCCCGACCCTGGCCGTGCACGGGACGAAGGACAAGATCGTGCCCTACGGCCACGCGGAGAAGCTGGCGGCGGCGCTGCCCGACGCCCGGCTGGTCACGTTCGAGGGCGGCGGCCACGTCCTGCCGGGCCGCGAGCCGGTGAAGGTCAACCGGCTGATCCGCGACTTCGTCCTCGGGCGGGAGGGGGCGCCGCCCCGGACGCTGCCACCCACCACCGAGCGGCAGGCGCCCGCCCGGCCGGCCCGGCGCGGGTCGGAGCGGCGCGTCCTCTGGCTGTCGAGCCCGATCGGGCTCGGCCACATCCAGCGGGATCTGGCGATCGCGCGGCGGCTCCGTGAGCTCCACCCGGACGTCAGCGTGGACTTCCTGGCCGCCAATCCCGCCGACCGCGTGGTCGAGCACTGGGGCGAGCGGCTCCATCCGGCCACCCGGCTGATGCACAACGACAGCGCGCACTTCGAGGGGTGGGCGGGCGATCACGAGCTGCACGCCTTCAACGCGCTGTGGGACATGGACGAGAACATGGCGGCGAACTTCATGACGTTCGCCGATGTGGTCGAGCGTGAGCGCTACGACCTCTGGGTCGGCGACGAGGGCTGGGACCTCGACTACTACCTGCACGAGAACCCCGAGCTGAAGGCCGCCCCGTACGCCTTCCTCACGGACTTCGTCGGCATGCTCCCGATGCGCGACGATCCCGGCTCGACCGAGTTCCGCCGGGCGTGGGAGAAGAACGCGGAGAACGTCGACCACCTCCGCCTGCACCCCGACGTGCGCGACCTGTCGCTGCTCGTGGGCGACGAGGAGGACGTCCTCGACCGCGACTTCGGCCCGGACCTGCCCAACATGCGGCAGTGGGCGCGCGAGCACTTCCGGTTCTCGGGCTATACCTACCACTTCGACCCGGGGGCGTATCGCGATCGCGGGGCCCTCCGGCAGGCCCTCGGCTTCCGCGACGACGAGCGGGTGATCCTGGTATCGGTGGGGGGCACCCGCGCCGGCCGACACCTCCTGCGCAAGTGCGCCGAGGCCTTCGCGCTGATCGCGGACGCCGTGCCCGAGGCCCGGATGCTGCTGGTGACGGGCCCGCGGCTGGAGGAGAACGCCGTGCCGCGCGTCCACCCGCGACTCGACGTGCGCGCCTTCGTGCCCGACCTGTTCCGGCACCACGCGGCGGTGGACCTCGCCATCGTCCAGGGCGGCCTGACGACCACCATGGAGCTGGCCGCGGTTCGCACGCCGTTCCTGTACTTCCCGCTCCGCAATCACTTCGAGCAGAACTTCCACGTGGCCCGTCGGCTGGACCGCCTGGGCGCGGGGATCCGGATGGACTACGATCGGACCCGGGTCGAGGACCTGGCCCAGGCGATGCTCGAGCGGCTCGGCAAGCCGGCGACGTGGGCCGACGTGCCCCGCGACGGCACCGAGCGGGCGGCGCGGCTGCTCGCGGCGCTGCTGTAGGAGGCGAGGATGCGGGCGCTCACCCCTGTCCGCGAGGGCCACGTCCAGTCCAGGGGCGTCCCGATCTTCTGGGAGGAGTACGGCGCCGGGGACCGGACCGTCTTCTTCCTCTGCGGCTGGCAGATCAGTCACAGCGGCGTGTGGAAGATGCAGGTGCCGTACTTCGCGCGTCACTTCCGGGTGCTCGCGTTCGACCCGCCCGGCAACGGCCGGTCGGGACGCCCGCCCGGCGGGTACGATCACGACACGATCGCCGAGCACGCGCTCGCCGTGCTCGACGTCACGGACACCGCCCGGGCGTCGCTCGTCTGCCTGTCGCGCGGGGCGTGGTGGGGCTCGATCCTGGCCGCTCGGCACCCGGAGCGCGTGGACCGGCTGGTCCTGATCGGGCCCGCGCTGGGCGCGCCGCTCGCCACGCTCGAGAGCTTCCGGGCCGTGCGCGACCGGTACGAGGGGTGGGAACGGTACAACGCCCACTACTGGCGGGCGCGGTACCCGGAGTTCGTGCGGTTCTTCGTCGAGCAGATCTTCGCCGAGCCGCACTCCACGAAGCCGATCGAGGACGGGATCGCCTGGGGGCTGCAGACGACGCCGGACGTGCTGATCGCGACCACCGAGGAGGCGGGCACTCGGACGCCGCTCGGCGACCTGCTGGCCGCCGTCCGGGCGCCCACCCTCGTGATCCACGGCACCGAGGACCGGATCCGCCCCTTCGGCGACGGCGAGCGGGCGCATGCCGGCATCGCCGGCTCGCGGCTACTCGCGCTCGAGGGCTCCGGCCACTGCCCGCAGATAAGGGACCCGGTGCGCGTCAACGTCGCGGTCCGGGACTTCCTGGCCCCCGCGCGGCTTGGCCGCCAGCGATGGCCGCGCGCCGTGGCCCGGCCCCGCCGCGCGCTCTTCGTCTCCAGCCCGATCGGTCTCGGCCACGCGCTCCGCGACGTCGCCGTGGCGCGCGAGCTCCGCGCGCTCCTCCCGGACCTCCGGATCGACTGGGTGGCCCAGGACCCCGTCACGCGGGTGCTCGAGGCGCGCGGCGAGCCCGTCCACCCCGCCAGCCGGCTCCTGGCCAGCGAGTCGGCGCACATCGAGTCCGAGGCGGGCGAGCACGACCTGCGCGTCTTCCAGACGCTCCGCAGCATGGACGAGATCCTGCTCGCCAACTTCATGGTGCTCCACGACCTGCTGGAGGCCGAGCCCTACGATCTCGTGATCGGCGACGAGGCGTGGGAGACGGACTACTATCTGCACGAGAACCCCGAGCTCAAGCGGACGGCGTTCGTCTGGATGACCGACTTCGTCGGCTGGCTGCCGATGGACGGGGGGGCGGGCGCGGGCGAGACCGCGCTCACCACCGATTACAACGCCGAGATGATCGAGCAGGTCGCCCGCTTCCCCCGCGTCCGCGACGTGGCGCTCTTCGTCGGCAATCCCGACGACGTCGTCGACGTGCCGTTCGGCCCGGGGCTGCCGGGAATCCGGGACTGGACAGCGCAGCACTACCAGTTCCCCGGCTACATCCTGCCGTTCGAGCCACGGGACCTCGCCGACCGCGAGGCGCTTCGCGCCCGGCTCAGCCTGCGCGCCGACGAGCCGGTCGTCCTGGCGGCCGTCGGGAGCAGCGGCGTCGGCCATCACCTGCTCCGGAAGGTCGTCGCGGCCTGGCCGCACGCGCGCCGGCTGGTGCCGGGCCTGCGGATGGTGGTGGTCACGGGGCCGCGCATCGACCCGGCGTCGCTGCCGCCGGCGGCGGGGCTCGACTACCGGGCCTTCGTGCCGGACCTCTACGCACACCTCGCCGCGTGCGACCTGGCCGTCGTCCAGGGCGGGCTGAGCACCTGCATGGAGCTCACCGCGACCAAGCGACCGTTCGTGTACTTCCCGCTCCGGAACCACTTCGAGCAGAACGTCCACGTCCCGCACCGGCTCGGCCGCTACGGCGCCGGCGTGCGCATGGACTATCACGAGACCGATCCCGAGGCGCTGGCCCACGCCATCGCCGACGGGCTGAAGCGCCCGGCGCTGTATCGCGACGTCGAGACGGACGGTGCGCGGCGGGCCGCCGCGCTGATCGCCCGGCTTCTCTAACCCGGCCGCCGTCCCGGACGGCGTGGAGGTGACGACATGGCCGATCAGCTGAACGACGTGAATCTCGAGGCGATGAAGGCGCTCGACCGCGCCGTCCGCGAGAATCCCGCCCTCGGCAAGCGCACCGTCAAGGTGCGCTCGTCGTGGCTGCGCGGCACCAAGACGCTGATCGAGGTCGGCGAGCATCAGGGCGTCAACGGCCGGACCACGCCGAAGACCCGCCGGTTCATCATGACGGCCGACGCGCCGCCGGGCCTGGGCGGGGTCGACGCGGGGCCGGCGGCGGTCGAGGTGCTGCTGGGCGCGCTCGCCGGCTGCCTGACGTCCGGCATCGCGGCCAACGCGGCCCTCTTCGACGTCCCCATCGAGGGCCTCGACATCGAGATGGAGGCGGACCTCGACCTCCGCGGCCTCCTCGGCCACGACAAGTCGCTCCGGAACGGCTTCAGCGACATCCGCTACACCGTGACCATCGACAGCCCGGCGCCCGAGGACAAGGTGCGCCGCTGCAAGGAGACCATCGACCGCAAGTCGCCGGTGCTCGAGGCGCTGACCACGCCGATCCGGGTGACCTCGAGCTTCGTGTACAAGCCCCGCTGACGCGGGCGGGCCGGCGGGACGCGGCATGACGGGCCAGGCGAACTGCATCTACCTCAAGTCGCTGATCCCGTACGTCGAGCAGGCGGCGGGACCCGAGGCGGTGGCGGCGATCCTCCGCACCGCGGGGCGGTCGCGGGAGTGGCTGGTCGCCGACCACAACTGGGTGCCCCTCGCCCTGCTCGACCGCCTGATCCATCAGGCCATGGAGCTCATGGGCGAGACGGACGAGGAGGCGTGGGCCCGCCGCTGGGCCGAGTACCACATGGACTGGAAGCCGTCCCACGAGGAGCGCTCGTACCTCGGCGCGTTCACGATGGGCCTCGGAAGCCCGCGCGCCGTCTACCAGCGTCTCGGGCCGCTGGCCTGGGCGCACGTCCGCTGCGCGCGCGGGGAGGTGGCCGAGCTTCACCGCTCGCGGGGCGTCCTGCGGCTGGTCCCGCTCCCGGGGGCGTCCATCCCCCGCTGGCTGTGCGTCCACGAGCGCGTCACCCTCGAGCGCTTCCCGACCAACTGGGGGCTGCCGCGGGCGACGATCACCGAGCGCGAGTGCGCCGCGCGAGGCGGCGCCGCCTGCGTCTACGACATCCGGTGGCGCAACGCCGGCCCGGGCCTGCCGTTCTGGGTGCCGAGCGGCGCCGGGGCCGGGATGACCGCGCTGGCCCTGGTGAGCGCGCCGTCGGCGGCGGCCGCGCTGCCCGCGCTCCTGCCCGGCCTCGCCGGGGTGGCGGTGGGATTCGGGCTCCACCAGCGTCGCCGCCGGCAGGACCTCCAGAAGCTCCGCGACATCCAGACCGACGAGATCCTGCACGCCAACGAGCAGCTCGAGGGCAAGTTCCGGGACCTCGAGAGCAAGATCGAGCAGCTCTCGCTGCTCATCGATCTCGGCGCCGCCGTCAACGCGACGCTGGACCCCGAGCGCATCTACGAGCAGGCCCTCGGTCGTCTGGTGACGGCGATGGGGTACCCCGCGGCCTACCTCTTCCTGCTCGACCGCGAGCGTCGCCGGCTCCGGGGTCACCGGATGGCGGGGACCGGGCTCTACGAGGGCTTCGGCGACGTCGACCTCGCGCTCGACCCGGACGCCAGCGTGGCCGCCAAGGTGGCCGTCACCGGACGCCCCGTGCTCGTCCACGACGTGGCGACCACGACCGAGCCGGCGGACCGTGGGCTGGCGCGCTCGCTGGGCGCGGGATCCGGGGTCGCGGTCCCGCTCCGCGTCAAGGGCCGCGTCCTGGGCGTTCTCGAGGTCGTCGCCGGCCGGCCCGGGGGCTTCGCCCAGGGGGACGTCGATCTCGTGACCGCCGTCGCCAACCATGCCGCCCTCGCCCTCGATCGGGCCGAGAGCTTCCGCACCATCGAGGAGCTCTCGCGTGGCCTGGAGGACAAGGTCCGCGTGCGCACCGAGCAGCTGCGGGCGGCGAACGAGGAGCTGCAGAAGGCCTACCGCGACCTCCAGGCCACCCAGCTGCAGCTGATCCAGCGCGAGAAGATGGCATCCGTGGGCCAGCTCGTCGCCGGCGTGGCGCACGAGCTCAACAACCCGATCGGCTTCGTCTACTCCAACGTCTCGATGCTCGAGGACTTCGTCGGCCGGCTGCGCGGCGCCCTCGACGTCTACCGGGGGCTGCCGCTGCCGGACCCCGCCCGCGCCATCGCCGAAGAGCGCTGGGCCGCGCTCAAGGTCGACTACGCCCTCCGGTACCTCGATCCGATGATCCAGGGCATCCGCGAGGGCGCCGAGCGCGCCCGCAAGATCGTGCGGGACCTCCGCGTCTTCGCCCGCGGCAGCGACGACGTCTGGCAGGCGGTCGATCTCCACGAGGAGATCGAGTCCAGCCTGACCCTGCTCAACCACCTGCTCAAGGACCGCATCGCCGTCGAGCGCAAGTACGGCGCGCTCCCGGCCGTCGAGTGCGTGCGGTCGCAGATCGACCAGGTGCTGCTGAACGTGCTGGCGAACGCCGCGCAGGCGATCCAGGGGCGCGGGGCGATCACCATCGAGACGCGCGCCGAGGACGACCGGGCGGTCGTGAGCGTCGCCGACACCGGCCCCGGCATTCCCGCCGACGTCATCGGCCGGGTGTTCGACCCCTTCTTCACCACCAAGCCGGTCGGGGAAGGGAGCGGGCTCGGGCTGAGCATCTCGTACGAGATCCTCGAGAAGCACGGCGGCGAGATCCGGGCGTCGAGCGCTCCGGGGGGTGGCGCGCTCTTCACCATGCGCCTGCCGCGCACCAGGGCGGCGGGCGAGGAGGAGCGACGATCACCCGCGCCGTCCACTACACTGCGAGCGTGACGACTCGAGGCGAGGGCCACCCCGACACGATCCCGGGAACCGGGGGCGCCGGCCGCGTCAGCTGCACGTTCACGATGGTGCTGCTTCCGTTCGCGGAGCGGGAGCTCGGGCCCGAGGCCGCCGAGAGGCTGCTCCGGGCGTCCGGGCGCCCCCGCGAGTACCTGCTCGCGGAGTACAACTGGCTGCCCCTCCCCCTCGTGGATCGCCTCGTCCAGCTCTGCCGGGAGATGATGGGCGAGCCGGACGAGGAGCGCTGGGCCCGGCGGTTCGGCCACTACTTCATGGAGTGGAGGCCGCGCGAGCAGCGCAGCTGGGCCGGCACCTACACGATGGCCGCGGGCAGCCCCCGCTGGGTCTACGAACGCGGCGTCAACCTCCCGATCGTCCAGCAGTGGGGGACGCCGCGGCTCCTGTCCATCGGCCGGCGGCACGCGGTCCTGGAGCTGCGGCCGCTGCCCGGCGTCCGCGTGCCGCGGTGGCTGTGCACGACGCTGAAGGTCTGCTGGGAGCGCTTCCCCCTCAACTGGGGCCTCCCGACGGCGCGGATCGCGGAGCGGCAGTGCGCCGCGACCGGGGCCGACGCCTGCGTCTGGGACATCCGCTGGACGAACCCGTCCCTCGGCCCGCGGTTCTGGGGGCCGACCCTCGCCGGGTGCGCCGGCGCCGCCGCCCTGATGCTGGCGCTCGCGACGACGCCGCTCCCGGCGCTCGCCACGCTCGGCCTGGCCCTCCTGCCGGCCGGCTGGGGCGTCACCGCCGGGTACGCGCTCCTCCAGCGCGAGCGCCGCCGGCACAACCGCCGGATGCTCGACCTCCAGGCCGAGGAGATCCTCCACTCGAGCCGGCAGCTCGAGCAGAAGTTCCGGGATCTCGAGACGAAGATCGAGCAGCTGTCGCTCCTCATCGAGCTGTCGGCCGCCGTGAATGCGACCCTCGACGTCGAGAAGATCTACGAGCAGGCACTCGAGCGGCTCGTGCATCCGATGGGCTACGAGAACGTGCACCTCTATCTCGTGGAGCGGGAGCGCGGCGTCCTGCGCGGCCACCGCATGGCCGGCGGGGATCCCGAGGCGAACCGCCGGTTCGAGTCCACCGAGATGCCGCTGGACGCCGCCCGGAGCGCCAACGCGCGCGCGGTGCTGACCGGGCTGCCGGTGGTGGTGAACGACGTCGACCAGGCCGCGGAACCCCTGCACCTGGCCACCGCCCGCGCTTACGATGTGCGGGCCTTCGTCGCCGTCCCGCTCCGCGTCAAGGAGCGTGTCTTCGGCGTCATCGCCGCGAACTCCAGCGCCCCCGGGCGGTTCGCCGACGCCGACGTCGAGCTGATCGTCGCCGTGGCCAATCACGTGGCGCTCGCCGTGGACCGGGCGGAGAGCTTCCAGACGATCGAGGATTTGACGCGCGGGCTGGAGGACAAGGTCCGCGTGCGCACCGAGCAGCTGCGCGCGGCGAACGAGGAGCTCCAGGCCGCCTACCGGAACCTCCAGGCCACGCAGATGCAGCTCATCCAGCGCGAGAAGATGGCCTCGGTGGGCCAGCTCGTGGCCGGCGTCGCCCACGAGCTGAACAATCCCATCGGGTTCATCTACTCCAACGTGACGACGCTGGACGACTTCGTGCGCCGCCTGCGCGGGATCCTCGACGCCTTCCGCGCGGTGCCCCTCCCCGCGCCGGAGCGGCAGCGGATCGACGAGCAGTGGCAAGCGCTCAAGGTCGACTACGCGCTGAAGTATCTCGACTCGATGATCCAGGGCATCCGCGAGGGCGCGGAGCGGGCGCGCAAGATCGTCCGGGACCTGCGCGTGTTCGCCCGCACGCAGGACGAGGTGTGGCAGACGGTGGACCTGCACGAGGAGCTGGAGTCGAGCCTCACCCTCCTGAACCACCTCCTCAAGGACCGGGTGACCGTCGAGCGGCGCTATGGCGCGCTGCCGCCGGTGGAGTGCATCCGCTCGCAGATCGACCAGGTGTTCCTCAATCTCCTCGCCAACGCCGCCCAGGCGATCCCGGACACGGGGACGATCGTCCTCGAGACCCGACGCGAGGGCGGCCACGCCGTCGTGGTGGTGCGCGACTCGGGGGCGGGCATCGCGCCCGACGTGCTGGGGAGGATCTTCGATCCGTTCTTCACGACGAAGCCGGTCGGCGAGGGCACTGGCCTCGGCCTCTCGATCTCGTACGAGATCGTCAAGAAGCACGGCGGCGAGATCCGCGCCAGCAGCCAGCCCGGACAGGGCGCGACCTTCACCGTCACCATCCCCATCGCGCGCGCGGCATGACGGCGGACGCGGCGGACACGATCCTGCTCGTCGACGACGAGACCCGGGTGCTCGACTCTCTCGAGGCCCTGCTCGCCATGGACTACCGGGTGCTGCGCGCCGAGCGCGCGCCGGACGCCCTCCGGCTGCTGGCGGAGGAGCCGGTGGCCCTGGTCATCAGCGACCAGCGCATGCCGGGCATGACGGGCACCGAGCTCCTCGCCCGCTCCCGCGAGGTGGCTCCCGAGACCGTCCGCATCCTCCTGACGGCCTTCACGGATCTCGACGCGCTGATGGAGTCGATCAACGCCGCCAACATCTATCACTTCATCCTCAAGCCCTGGGATCCCAAGGAGCTGGCGCACACCGTGCACCGCGGCGTGGAGCGC
>JAICGY010000066.1 GCA_025922915.1 Candidatus Methylomirabilota bacterium
GCGAAGGAGGCGCCGCGGAGCTGCAGGTGGAGCAGGACGTTCTTGACCGGCGGGTCGAGCGGCGCCGCCGGCGGGGCCGGGCGCAGCCAGCCCACGTTGTCCCGGAGCGCGACGCCGATGCGGCCGGAACGGCGGCGCTCGCCATCGCCGCCGTCGAGCGGGAGCCAGACGATCTCGCCGGCGAGCCCCAGACGGTCGAGCCACTCGCGCTGGTAGTCCTCCACGCGCGCCGCGAGCAGATCCTGCTCCCACACGCGGATCGGCAGGTCCTCGCCCTGCAGGAGCTCGAGGGCCGCGAGCACGCCCGGCGGTCCGGCCAGCCGGTGCTCGGGATGCAGGTGATGGCGCCGCAGGAGAAAGGCCGAGAACTGGTCGGCGCTCGCCACCGGGCGCGGGACCCGGCGCGCGTGGACCTGCCGCAGCTGGATCTCGTCCAGGACCGCCACGTGGACGTACTGCGGCCCGGGACCCGGCACGTAGTCGCCGCGGCGCAGGATGCCGCGCTCGGTCAGCGCCTCGAGGGCGCGGACCGCGTCCGGCTCCGGCAGGCCGTAGCGGTCGGCCAGCCAGGCGGGTGCCACGGGGCCGCGCGTGCGCAGGGCCCGCAGCGCGAGCCGCTCCACGCCGGCGTCGGTGGCGAGCCCGGCGTAGAGCGGCGCGTCGGTCGCCGGGATCCACGTCCGGCGCCCGGCCAGCGAGATCTCGGCGACGCGGCGCTCGGCGACGAGGGAGCCGAGGAGCGCCGCCGGATCCGGCTCCACCCGCTCGGCGATCTCCGCCGGCGTCAGATCGCCGAGGTCGTCGAGCAGGGCCGCCAGCTCGTTGGCGTCGCGCGCGCGGCGGCCGGGCGCGGTCCGCTGCAGCTCGGCCTCGACGGCGGCGACCACCTCGGGCCGCAGCGGGCCGGGCGCCACGCTCCAGGCCTTGCGCATGACGACGGCGTCGCTGCGGCGCTCCTCGGCATGGCCGGTGTCGAGGTACGCCCAGTCCCAGGCGAGCAGGAGCGGGTAGACGAAGGGGGAGGGCACCGGGGTGTCCACGTGCCGCGTCCACATCTCGCGGTCCTCGAGCCGCGTCAGGAGTCGCTTGAGCCGCGGGACGTCGAAGGCGTCCTCGAAGCACTCCCGCAGCGTCTCGGTGACCACCGGGAAGTCGGGCTGGCCGCGCACGGCTTCCATGAGGGCGTCGGCCTTCAGCCGCTGCAGGTACGCCGGCGTCCGCTGGCCGCCCGTCATGCGCGGGATGTAGAGCGCGCGGACGGCGGCGTGGCGGAACCGGGTGGTGAAGAGCGGCGAGCCGATGAGCGCCTCGGCGAGCAGGCCGTCGAGCTCGTCGGCGCCGACCAGGGTCACCAGCCGCTCGGGCGGCGGCGGGACCTGCCCGGGTGCCCAGGAGAGCAGGATGCCGTCGTCCACGTGGCTCGCCTCTATCTGGAGCCGGAAGCGCCGGCGCACCTGCTCGCGCAGCGCCATGCCCCAGGCGCCGTTGACGCGCATGCCGAAGACGGAGTGGATCATCGCGTGACGGCCGCCCATCTCGTCCGCGAACGACTCGACCACGAAGCCGGTGTCGTCGGGCACGCCCTGCAGCACCTCGCCCGCCTTGACGAGCCAGGCGCGCAGCGCGGCGGCGGCGCGCGCGTCGAGCCCGCATTCCCGGGCGGCCCAGCCGGGGAAGTCCGGGTCGTCGAGCCGGCCCGCCGCGTCGCGGCGGAGGCGGCCGACGGCCAGGCCGAGGTCGTAGGAGCGCGAGGGGTGCTCGCCCTTCCAGAAGGGGATCGTCGGGGACATGCCCTGCGCGTCCACGAGCACGCGGTCGGCGCGGACCTTGAGGATGCGCCACGCGTGCGAGCCCAGCAGGAAGACGTCGCCGGGCAGGCTCTCGGTGACGAACTCCTCGTCGAGCGTGCCGACCTTGAGGTCGGTCTCCGCCACGTAGACGTCGTAGAGGCCGGCGTCCGGGATGGTGCCCCCGGAGGTGAGCGACAGGAAGCGGCTGCCGCGGCGCGCGTGGAGCCGGTCGTTGACCCGGTCCCACAGGATGCGCGGCGCGATCCCGCGCACCTCCGCGGGCAGCGGCTCGGCGAGGGCGCGGACCACGGCCACGAACGCGTCGCGCGCGAGCCCGCGATAGGGCGCCGCCTGGCGGAACCGCTGCCAGAGGACCTCGACGTCGAGCGACTCCGCGGCGACGGCGGCCACGATCTGCTGGGCGAGGACGTCGAGCGGGGCCTGGGGGATCGTCACGCGGTCCAGCTGCCGCTCCCGGATGGCGCGGACGACGGCGGCCGCCTCCACCAGCTCCTCGCCCTTCGTCACCACGATCCGGCCCTTCGACGTCCGGGAGAGCAGGTGGCCGGCCCGGCCGACGCGCTGGAGCGCCGCCGCCACGTTGCGCGGGGACTGCACCTGCACGACCAGGTCGATCGCGCCCACGTCGATGCCGAGCTCGAGCGACGAGGTGGCGACCAGCGCGCGCAGCTCGCCGCCCTTCAGCCGGTTCTCCGCCTCGAGCCGCGCCCGCCGCGAGAGCGAGCCGTGATGGGCGGCCACCCGGCCGTCCGGGATCCGGTCGTTCAGGTCGCGGGCCAGCCGCTCGGCCGAGCGCCGGCTCTGGGCGAAGACGAGCGTGGTGCGGTGGGCCTGGACGAGCTCGGCCACCTGCTGGAGCGCGGCGTCCCAGACGGTGTCGCTCGTGGCGGTCAGGAAGTCGTCCACGGGCGCCACCACGCCGACGTCGAGATCGCGGGCGAAGCCGACGTCGATCAGCACGGGGTCCCGCGCCGTCGTCCCGGTCAGGAAGGCGAGGGCGTCCTCCACCGGGTGGACGGTGGCCGAGCAGCCGATGCGCTGCGGCCGGCCGTCCGGGTGGCGGGCCTCGACGAGCGCCTGCAGCCGCTCGAGCGAGAGCGCCAGGTGCGCGCCCCGCTTGGAGCCCATCAGCGCGTGCACCTCGTCCACGATCACGACGCGCGCGCCGGCCAGCGCGGGCCGGAACCCCTCGGCGGTGAGCAGGATGTGGAGCGACTCCGGCGTCGTGATGAGGACGTGCGGGGGACGGCGCGTCATCGCCTGGCGCGCGGAGGCCAGCGTGTCGCCCGTGCGCACGGCGACGCGGACCTCGGGCAGGAGCAGGCCGTCGGCGGCGGCGGCCTCCCGGATGCCGGCGAGCGGGGCGCGCAGGTTCTTCTCGACGTCGTTGTTCAGCGCCCGCAGCGGCGAGACGTACACGACGTGGACCCGGTCCTCGAGCCGGCCGTCGCGGGCGAGGCGGTGCAGGTGGTCGAGGGCCCAGAGGAAGGCGGCCAGGGTCTTGCCGGAGCCCGTGGGCGCCACGATGAGCGTGTCGCGCCCGGAGGCGATCGCGTCCCAGCCGCGGCGCTGCGGCTCGGTGGCCCCGGCGAAGGTCTGCTCGAACCAGCGGCGCACGAACGGCAGGAACTCCGGCATCCCGGCCATTGTACCCGCCACGCTCGCGGCGCTGGCCGGTGGCACCGCCTTTGCGCGCGGCCCGGGCATGGCGCGCTCGCCGGCGCAGCGCCTCGGACTGGCGCAGGGCCTGTACTTCGTGGCGACCGGGGTCTGGCCCCTCGTCAGCATGCGCGCCTTCGAGCGCGTGACGGGACCCAAGACCGACGACTGGCTGGTGCGGACGGTCGGGGTCGTGGTCGCCGTCGTCGGGGCGGCGCTGCTGGCGGGCGCCCGGCGCCGGCGGCCGTCGCCGGAGCAGGCGGTGCTCGCGCTCGGCAGCAGCCTGGGGCTCGCCGCCGTCGAGGCGGTCGAGGTCGGGCGGGGCCGCATCTCGCGGATCTACCTGGCCGACGCGGTCGGCGAGGTGGGGCTCGCGCTGGCGTGGCTCGCCGCCCTCCGTGGCCCCCGTCCGCGCTTCCGGTAGAATCGGCCTCGATGAGGCTCGTCTCGATCGGCGGCGGCCCGGCCGGCCTCTACTTCGCGATCCTCATGAAGAAGGCCGACCCCGCGCACGACGTGACCGTCGTGGAGCGCAACCGTCCGGACGACACGTTCGGGTTCGGGGTCGTCTTCTCGGACGCGACGCTCGAGACCTTCGCGGAGGCGGACGCCGAGACGCACGCGGAGATCACGCGGGCGTTCGCCCACTGGGACGACATCGACGTCCACTACCAGGGCCAGGTGGTCACCTCCACCGGCCACGGCTTCGCCGGCCTGTCGCGCCAGACCCTGCTCGACATCCTGCACCGGCGCGCGGCCGCGCTCGGCGTGACGCTCCGCTTCTCGACCGAGGTGGACGCTCTCGAGCCGTGGCGCGACGCCGACCTCGTCCTCGCCGCCGACGGGGTGAACTCCTGGGTCCGCGGGCGCCTGGCCGCCCACTTCGAGCCGCGGATCGACTGGCGCCCGAACCGGTTCGTGTGGCTCGGGACGACCTTTCCGTTCCGCGCCTTCACCTTCATCTTCAAGGAGAGCGAGCACGGTCTCTGGCGCGTCCATGCCTACCGGTACGACGCCCGGCACTCGACCTTCATCTTGGAGTCGACGGAGGCCACCTGGCGCCGGGCCGGGCTCGACCGCGCCTCGGAGGCGGAGACGGTCGCGTTCACGGAGCGGCTGTTCGCGCGCGAGCTCGACGGCCACCCCGTCCTCGCCAACCGCTCGCTCTGGCGGGCGTTCCCGACGGTGCGCAACGGCCGCTGGCACCACGACAACGTCGTGCTCGTGGGCGACGCCGCGCACACCGCGCACTTCTCGATCGGATCGGGCACCCGGCTCGCCATGGAGGACGCCATCGTGCTCGGCCGGAGCCTCGCCGCCCACCGCGAGGTGCCGGCCGCGCTCGCCGCGTACGAGGCGGACCGGCGCCCCCAGGTCGAGAGTCTCCAGCGCGCGGCCCAGACGAGCCTCGAGTGGTTCGAGCAGGCGGAGCGCTACCACGGGCGGCTGGAGCCGCTGCAGTTCGCCTACAGCCTGCTCACGCGCAGCCTGCGCGTCACCCACGAGAGCCTCAAGGTGCGCGACCCCAAGCTCGTGGCCACCGTCGACGCCTGGGTCGCCGACCGGGCGAGCCGGCAGAGCGGCGTCACCCTGCCGGTGGCGCCGCCGCCGCCCCCGATGTTCACGCCGTTCCGGCTGCGCGGCCTCGTGCTGGCCAACCGCGTGGTGGTGTCGCCGATGTGCCAGTACTCCGCGGAGGACGGTACGCCGAACGACTGGCACCTGGTCCACCTCGGCAGCCGCGCTCTCGGCGGGGCGGGCCTCGTCATGACCGAGATGACCGACGTGAGCCGCGAGGGCCGGATCAGCCCGGGCTGCACGGGCATGTACAAGGCGGAGCACGTGGCGGCCTGGCGGCGCATCGTCGACTTCGTGCACGCGCACGGCCCGGCGCGGATCGGGCTGCAGCTCGCTCACGCCGGGCGCAAGGGCTCCACGCGGCGGCTCTGGGAGGGGATCGACGAGCCGCTGCCGGAGGGCAACTGGCCGCTGATCTCGGCCTCGCCCGTGCCGTACTTCCCGCACAGCCAGGTGCCGCGCGAGATGGACCGGCGCGACATGGACCGGGTCCTCGGCGACTTCGAGCGCGCGACGCGGATGGCGGAGGAGGCGGGCTTCGACCTCCTCGAGCTGCACTTCGCCCACGGCTACCTGCTCGCCTCGTTCATCTCGCCCCTGACGAACCGCCGCGAGGACGCCTACGGGGGGCCGCTCGAGAACCGCCTGCGCTTCCCGCTCGAGGTCTTCGAGGCGGTGCGCGCCGCCTGGCCGGCCGACCGGCCCCTCGCCGTCCGCGTCTCCGCCACGGACTGGTGCGAGGGAGGCCTGGAGCCGGCCGATGCCGTGGAGGTGGCCCGCGCGTGCGCCGCGCGAGGATGCGACGTGGTGGACGTGTCCGCCGGGCAGACGGTGCCGGAGCAGCGGCCCGTCTACGGCCGCCTGTACCAGACGCCGTTCAGCGATCGCATCCGGCACGAGGCCGGCATCCCGACCATGACCGTGGGCAACATCGGCTCCCACGCCGACGTCAACTCCATCGTGGCCGCCGGGCGCGCCGACCTCTGCGTGCTGGCCCGCGCGCACCTGTTCGACCCGTACTGGACGCGCCACGCCGCCTGGGAGCAGGGCGTGCAGATCCCGTGGCCTGACCAGTACGTGTCCGTCACGACCTTCACGCCGAGGTCCCGGTGACGCCGGCCGACGCGCTCGGCGGCCTGTGGCGCGAGGTGGGAGGCGATCCGGCCGCCCTCGGGCGCGTGCGGTTGACCGGCGAGGACCCGGTCCTGCCGAGCACGCTGCGCGTCGGGACCGCGGCCGGGGCCACCCTGACCGCCGTGGCGCTCGCTGCCGACGAGCTGCGGCGCCAGCGGACGGGGCGGGGGCAGGACATCGCGCTGGACCTGAGCGCCGCCGCCGCCGGCTTCCGGTCCGAGCGTTACCTGAGGGTGGACGGCCGGCCGCCGTCCGACGTCTGGAGCGCGGTCTCCGGCTTCTACCGCACCGCCGACGAGGGCTGGATCCAGCTCCACTGCAACTTCCCGCACCATCGCGACGGCGTGCTGCGCCTGCTCGGCTGCGAGGGGACGCGGGACGCCGTGGCGACGGCGGTCGCCCGCTGGAAGGGGGGCGCGCTGGAGGACGCGCTCGCCGCCGCCGGGATGTGCGCCGGCCTCGTCCGGCCGCGCGAGGAGTGGCGGCGGCACCCTCACGGGGCGGCGGTGGCGCGGCTGCCGCTCGTGGAGATCACCCGGATCGGCGACGCGCCCCCGGAGGCCGCGGGTCCGGGTGACCGGCCGCTGGCCGGCGTCCGCGTGCTCGATCTCACCCGCGTCATCGCGGGGCCGGTGTGCGGGCGCGCGCTCGCCGAGCACGGGGCGGACGTGATGCTCGTGACCGCGCCGCACCTGCCCAGCATCGAGGCCCTGGTGATCGACACGGGACGCGGCAAGCTCGCGGCGCACCTCGACCTCCGGCAGCCGGCCGACGCCGAGAGGCTGCGCGCGCTGCTGCGCCGGGCCGACGTCTTCGTGCAGTCCTACCGGCCGGGAGCGCTCGCCGGGCGCGGCTGGTCGGTGGAGGAGGTCGCCCGCCTGCGCCCCGGCATCGTGTACGTCACGCTGAGCGCGTACGGCCACGCCGGGCCGTGGCGCGAGCGCCGGGGATTCGACAGCCTCGTGCAGTCCGTCAGCGGGATCGTGGACGCGGAGACGCGCGCCGCCGGCGCCGCGCGGCCGCGCCACCTGCCGGCGGCGGCCCTCGACCACGCGTCCGGCCAGCTGATGGCGCTGGGCGCGCTCACGGCGCTCGCGCGCCGCGCGCGGGAGGGCGGCTCCTGGCTGGTCCGGGTCGCGCTGGCGCGGACCGGCCGGTGGGTCGAGGACCTCGGTCCCGTGGACGGCATCGGCCTGCCGGACCCGGCGCCCGACGACGTGGCCGACCTCCTCGAGGAGTCGGACAGCGCGTTCGGCCGCCTGCGCGTGGTGCGCCCCGTGGTGCGGATGTCCGAGACGCCACCGCGGCTCGACCGTCCCGCCGCCCCGCTCGGCACGCACGCGCCCGTCTGGCCCGCCTGACGCGGTCGCCGGCGTCCCGCGCGCGACGGCGACACGATGTCGCCTTCGCGCCAGCGTGTCGTGGCGCCCGCCGAGGAACGTCACGATCCGCCGCGAAAAACGCGGGTCCGATCTGGCAGCGATCTTGCCAGCGTTTCCCCGGCTCCAGGAATGCGGAACTTCGTGCGGATGACGGCGGTGCTCGTCGTGGCGCTGGCCTCGTGCGGCGTCGCCCGCCGGGACACGCCGGCGCTGTGGATCGATCTGGGCGCCGACGCCGGGTCGGTGAGCGCGGCCCCGGGGCTCGCCGAGGCCCGGCGCATCGCGCGGCTGCTGCGGGAGGAGATGGGGCTTCCCGTGCCCGCGCGCACGGCCCTGTACCTCTACGGCTCGCGGGCCCGCTTCGAGCGCGGGCTCGTCACGCGCGCGGCCCTCTCCGCGGCGAGCGCGACGAAGCTCGCCGACTGGGCGGTGGGCGTCGCGCTGCCGGAGAGCGTGCTCCTGCTTGCCACGGAGGGCTCGTGGGCGCCCCGGACCGAGTGGCCACGTCTCGTCGCGCACGAGCTGACCCACGTCGCGCAGATCGAGCTGGCGGGCGGCGAGGGCCGTGGCGTCCAGTGGCTGGCCGAGGGCATGGCGGACTGGGTCGCGTACGCCGTGCTCGAGCGCCTGGGCCTCGACCGGCTCGAGGCGCGCCGGGCGGAGGCGCTGCAGACCATCCGGCACGCAACCGCGGCCGGCCGGCTCGACCTCGGGACGCTGCACAGCTCGTCGGCGTTCGTCGCCCGGCATCGCGAGGTCGGCACCCTGCTCGTGTACCGGCTGGCCTTCCTCGTCACCGACCGGCTCGTGGCCGAGGCCGGCTTCGATCGCCTGGTGACGTACTTCGCCGCGTTCCGGAGATCCCGGGATCCCCGGCGGAACTTCGAGGAGGCCTTCGGCGTGCCGCTCGGGCGGTTCGAGGCCGCGGCGATGGCCGCGCTCGCGCCCGTGGCCGCCGCCGGCGTCACGACCTCAGATCAGTCGCCAGAGGAAGCGGGCGCGGTCCATGCGGTGCTCGATGGTCGACGCGTGCCGGTGGTAGGCGGCGCTCGCCACGCCCGGATGCCAGCGGCGCGGCCGGGGCAGCGCCGCCGCGAGCAGGGCGGCTTCCCGCTCGTCGAGGTCGGCGGCCGGCTTGCCGAAGTAGCGCCGGCTCGCGGCCTCGACCCCGTACACGCCCGGGCCGAGCTCGGCCACGTTGAGGTAGAGCTCGAGAATGCGCCGCTTGTCGAGCGTCCGCTCCAGCTGCCGGGTGAGGAGCGCCTCCCGGATCTTTCGGAGCGGGCTCCGGGAGGGCGAGAGCCAGAGGTTCTTCGCGAGCTGCTGGGTGATCGTCGAGGCGCCGCGGGGTAGCTCGCGCCCGGCCACCGCCTCGCCCACCGCCTCCCGCATCTGTCCGAGATCGAAGCCCCGGTGCGAGAAGAAGTTGATGTCCTCGGCGACGAGCACCGCGCGCTTCAGGTGGGGGGAGATCGCCGCGTACGGCACCCAGGTCCACGCCACGTCGTCGCGCCGTCCCGCCGCGCGCCGCTCGGCCCGCCACTGCTCGATGAAGGCCGTCGTGCGGGGGGCCCGCTCGGTGAGGGCCGCGACGTCGGGCCACGTCCAGGCCTCCCACGCGAGCCACACGCCGACGGCGAGGACGGCGACCCCCAGCAGCCGGACGAGCCGGCGCCTCGCGGGCGCCCGCACAGCGCCGCGTCGACGCCGCTTCACGGGCTCGTCACGCGCTCGCGTCCGGCGCCCACGGCGGTGCGTTCAGACGGCGGCGACCGTCGCTCGCGAGCCGGACGCCGGGCTCGTCGAGGGCGACGCGGTCCCAGAGCTTGCAGGTCACCTGCTTGTGACGCTGGTCGAGGCCCTCGCAGTAGTTGGTGAACTGGCACCGGCGCACGAGGTGGCCGAGGCCCAGCCGCACCTTGCGGAACCAGTCGGGATCGGCGAGCGACTGGCGGGCCGCGGCCACGAAGTCGGCCTCGCCGCGGGCCAGGATCGCCTCGGCCTGGTCGAAGCTCGCGATCCCGCCGCTGGTGACGACCGGCGTCTCGTGGCCCGCCGCGCGGACCGCCTGCCGGATCGCGGCCGCGAGCGGGACGTTGCGGCCGAACGGGCCGCGCGCGTCGGAGACGACGGTCGGCATGCACTCGTGGCCCGACACGCCGGTGTAGGGATAGACGGCCTCCCCGACCTTCGGCTGCCTGGCGTCCTCGAAGCGCCCGCCCTTCGAGACCGAGAGGTAGTCGACGCCCGCCTCCGCGAAGCGGACGCCGAACCAGGCGGCGTCGTCCACCCGGCTGCCGCCCTCGACGACGTCGTCGCCCAGGAACCGGATGCCGACGACCCAGTCGTGGCCGACGCGCTCCCGGACCGCTCGCAGGACCTCCAGCGGCAGACGGGCTCGCTGCGGGCGCGGACCGCCGTAGCCGTCGTCGCGGGTGTTCAGGCGCGACAGGAAGGACGCCAGCGTGTACGCGTGCGCGTAGTGCAGCTCGACCCCGTCGAACCCGGCGTCGCGGGCGCGGCGGGCGGCCCCGGCGAAGAGGCCGGGCAGGACGCGCGGCAGGTCGCGGATCCACGGCAGGTGCGTGTCGGTCACGCGCTCGCGGTAGCCGTAGTCGAGCGCCTCGCGCTGGACGGGGGTGAGCACGCGGTCGACGAGCGCGCGGTCGCGGCCATGCGCGTCGAGCAGCCGGGCGCGCACCGCGGCCTCGGGCGCCTCGTCCCAGCCCGGGTCTCCGGTGGCGTCGGCCAGCCGGTGGCGCAGGGCGGCGTCGACGTCCAGGAAGCGGCCGAAGAAGCGCGCGGGCTCGGGCCGTCGCTTGACCACGAGGAAGTCGAGCACCTGGATGAAGAGGCGCGTGCGGCCTCCGCTCCGCGTGCGGACCGTCTCCACGAGACGCCGGAGGCCGGGGACGAAGCGGTCGTCGCCGATGCGGAGCAGGGGCCCGCTCGGGACGTCGCGCACGCCGGTGGCCTCCACGACGAGCACGCCGGGCTGCCCTGCGGCGAAGCGCGCGTACCAATCGAGCACCTCGTCGGTGACGAAGCCGTCCTCGGTGGCGCGCCACGGCACCATCGCCGGCACCCAGGTCCGGTCCGCGACCGGGAGCGGCCCCACGCGGGCGGGCGAGAACCAGCGCGCCCTGGCCGCCTCCTCCGCGCCGGGCCAGCGCACCGGGGGCAGCGGATGGCGGGTGCGAGAGGGCTCGACGCCGGCGCTCACGCCTCGGGCAGGGTGCAGATCGGCTCCGGCATCGGCGGCGGCTCGGGCCGCCGGGCG
This sequence comes from Candidatus Methylomirabilota bacterium, assembly GCA_025922915.1. Lineage (GTDB taxonomy): Bacteria > Methylomirabilota > Methylomirabilia > Rokubacteriales > CSP1-6 > JAICGY01. The sequence continues at coordinate 10,845 of JAICGY010000066.1, forward strand.
GCCGCCTCCGGCGTCATGGCAGTGCGGCGACGCCCTCGATCTCGATGAGGCAGCCCTCGGCGGCGTCGAACAGGTCGCGGGCGCCGACGAGGGTCATGGCCGGGAAGTGCCGGCCGTAATACTCGCGATAGACCTCCCCGATCTCCTTGAGCCGCCGCCTGTACTCGGCGACGTCGAGGACGTAGATCGTGAGCTTGACGAGGTCGTCCATGTCCCCGCCGGCCGCCGCCAGCACCGTCTGGATGTTGGCGCAGACCTGCCGGAACTGGGCCACGAGATCGCCCTTGCCCACGACCTGCCCGGTGGCATCCACGGCCACCTGACCGGCGACGAACACCAGGCGCCCGCTCTTGACCTCGTAGCCGTAGGAGAAGCCCCGGGGTTTCGGGAGCGTCCTCGGCTGGACCGCGGAGATGTGGGTCTTCATCGTGGGCTCCTTGCCGGCGGGGCCGCCGTGCCGTCCAGGACGACGGCCGCGCCGTTGACGGTGGCGTCGTGCACGAGGCGCAGCGCCGCCTCCGCGACCTCCTCCGGCTCGAGCAGCCGGCCACCGGGGTTCATGCGGGCCATGGCCGCCACCGCCTCGTCGAACGAGCGGCCGGTGCGCGCCGCGACGTTGCGGGCCCCGCGCCACACCATGTCCGTCGCCACGTAGCCCGGGCAGAGCGCGTTGACCGTCACGCCGGTGCCGGCCACCTCGGTGGCGAGCGCGCGCGTGAAGCCGACGAGCGCGTGCTTGGAGGCGGTGTAGGCGGTGACGTAGGGGGCGCCGTGAAGCCCGGCGAGGGAGGCGACGTTGATCACCCGCCCCCAGCCGCGCTCCCGCATCGCGGGCAGCACGGCGCGGGCGAGGAGATACGGCCCGGTGACGTTCACGCGCAGGTGACGCTCCCAGAGCTCCGGCGTGGTGCGCGCGAGCGGCGCGGACTCCGCGATGCCCGCGCTGTTGACGAGGATCTCGACGGGCCCGAGGGCGGCCGCCACGTCGAGGACCGCGCGGTCGACGGCCGCGGCATCGGTCACGTCGAGGGCGAGGGCGTGGGCGGCGTGGCCGGCGGCGCGGATCTCGGCGGCCGTGGCCTCGACCTCGGCCGGCGTGCGCGCGGCGACGGCCACGGCGCTGCCGGCGGTGGCGAGCGCCAGCGCGATGGCGCGGCCGATCCCCCGGCCGCCGCCTGTCACGAGGGCGGTGCGGCGACTCACATCAGGGCGTCTCGATGCAGAACAGGAAGAACAGCGGCCGCGTCCCCGTCTCCGCCGGGTCGCTCAGGCACCGGGTGCGGGGCGACTGCGACTGCCGCGCCGGCGGCTCCGGGGCCGTGGCGCATCCGGCGATGGCGACGAGCGCCACTGCCAGGAGCAGCCGCCGGGCGCGCGTCATGGGGGTCATTGTATCCGACGTCGCGGGCCGGGCGCCCACGGTGTATATACGCGGAGGCCATGGCGCGCGAGGGTCGGCGGATGACGGCGGGCGAGGCGGTGGGGCTGCTGCGCCCGGGTATGCGCGTGCTCCTGCCGCCCGGCTGTGGCGAGCCCCGGGCGCTCGTCGCCGAGGTCTGCCGCCAGAGCGGGCGCCTGTCCGACCTGACGCTCATGGGCGGCATCCACCTCGGCGACTATCCCTGGGCGCGCCCGGAGCACGCGTCCCTGCGCTACGCGACCTGGCACATGTCCCCGCGCCTCGAGGACGCCCGCCGCCGCGGGCGGGTCGAGTTCGTGCCCGTCCGCTACTTCGACGCCGTCCGCCTGTTCGCCGCGGGCGGGGCGTGGGCGGCCGACTGCGTGCTGGTGCACACCGCGCCACCCGACGCGGGGGGCTACCTGTCGCTCGGCGTGGCGGTCGGGATCGCGCTGCCCGTTGCGCGGTGCGCGCCGCTCGTCATCGCGCAGGTCAATCCACGGATGCCGCGCACGCGCGGCAACGCCGTCCTGCACCGCAGCCAGGTGGACGCCCTCGTGGAGACGGACGAGCCGCTGCTCCCGTACCCGCCGCCGGTGGTGGGCGAGGTGGAGCGCGCGATCGCCCGCCACGTGGCCGGCCTGGTGCCCGACGGCGCGACCGTGCAGGCGGGGGTGGGCGCCATCCCGCAGGCCGTGCTGGAGGCCCTCGACGGGCACCGCGACCTGGCGCTGCACTCGCTGCTCGTCGACGCCGCCGTCCCGCTCGTGGAGCGGGGCGTGGTCACCGGAGCGCGCAAGCGGATCCACCGGGGCCGGATGGACGTGGCGGAGGCGATGGGCACCACGCGGCTCTTCGAGTTCGTCCACGAGAACGCGGCCGTCAACATGGAGTCGTCGGCGTTCGTCCACGACCCGGAGGTCGTCCGGCACCTCGACCGCTTCGTGTCGGTCAACTCGGCGCTCGAGATCGACCTCACGGGCCAGGTGAACGCCGAGACGCTGGGGGCGCGTCAGGTCGCCGGGATCGGCGGCCAGTTCGACTTCGTGCTGGGCGCCTCCCGCTCGCTCGGCGGCGTGTCGATCATCGCCTTGCCCGCCACCGGCCGTGACGGCGCCGCCTCGCGCATCGTGCCGCGGCTGGCGCCCGGCGCCGCCGTCACCACGCCGCGGTTCCTGGCGGACTGGGTCGTCACCGAGCACGGGGCGGCACGCCTGCGGGGGCTCGGAGAGGGACAGCGGGCCACGGCGCTGACGGCCGTGGCCCACCCGAAGTTTCGCGAGGAGCTCGAGCGAGCGGTCAGGACCGCCTAGCGTCGATCTGCTCGAAGATCTCCTCGTCCGTGGGGAACCGATACGTCGTGGTGTTCGTGTACACCGTGGTGCCGTCGATCGACACCTCGAAGATGCCGCCGTAGCCTTCCTTCAGCTTCGGGCTGATGCCGTACCGGGTCTTGATCGCGGCCTGCAAACTGGAGGCCTGGGGGAGGTAGTTTCACTCCCCGCAATACAGGATCTCGATCTCCATGCCGTCCTCCTTCCCCCGGGATGAGCGTCGACGTCATTGTAGTATGACGCCCCGGGGACGACGGGGGATTCCATGGCCGACACTCTGATCGACACCGACCCCGGCATCGACGACGCCCTGGCCCTGCTGCTCGCCTGGGGATCGCCGGAGCTGCGGGTGACGGGCGTGACGACCGTCGCGGGCAACGTGCCGCTGGAGACGGCGACCGCGAACGTCTTCCGCCTGGTCGACCTCCGCCGGCCGGCGCCGGCGCCGGTGGTCGCGCGGGGCGCGGCGGCTCCGCTTTCCCGGCCGCTGCGCACGGCGATCCGCTATCACGGGCAGGACGGGCTGGGCGAGGTCGCCGGCTGGCCGCCGGCGCCGGGCCGGCTGGCCGACGTCGACGCCGCCGACCTCCTCGTCCGGGCCGCGCGCCAGGCTCCAGGGGGGCTGGTCCTCATCGCCC
>JAICGY010000067.1 GCA_025922915.1 Candidatus Methylomirabilota bacterium
CCGCGGCCGCGTACTGGAAGGCGGCCGGCACCGGCATGACGAGCACGAGGGCGCCGAGGATCAGGACGATCGTCACGCTGTCGAGCATCCGCTCCACCACGAGGGTGGCGCCCGTCAGCCACATACCCTCGCCGAGCGGCACGTCGCGCTCGGAGCGGAGCCGGCGACCCACGACGTACACCCGCACCAGCTCGCCCGCCCGCAGGGGCAGGAGGTTGTTGGCCATGTAGCCGATCATGTTGGCCGCGACCAGCCCGGGAGGGTCGAAGCGCGGCGGGAACAGGTACCGCCAGCGGATCGCGCGCAGCCACAGCACGAGGGGGGCGAACGCCACGGTCGGCAGCGTCCACCGCCAGTCGGTCGTCGCGAGCAGGCGCCCCAGCTCGGCGAGGTCCACGCGGGCGACGAGCCACCCCGCCAGCCCGAGGCTGACGGCGAGGCCCGCGAGGACCCGGAGGCGGCTCAGAGGCCGCGCCCGCCCGGGCCGGTCAGGCCGGACCTCCCTCGACGCGGATCATCGTGGTGGCCGTCGCCACGTCGGGCAGGCGATCGATGGCGGCGAGCGCGGCCCGCATGTCGCGCTCGCGCGCCTCGTGGGTCATCATGACGACCGGCACCGCCTGCCGTCCCCCGCGGCCCTTCTGGAGGACGCTCGCGATCGAGATGTCGTTGTCGCCCAGGATGCCGGCGACGCGCGACAGCACGCCGGGCCGGTCCTGGACCATGACGCGCAGGTAGTAGCAGCAGCGGATGTCGTCCATCGGGGCGAGGGGCAACGGCTCGCGCCCGACGGAGGGCAGCTCGAGGGCGAGGGACGGGAGCCCGTGGGCGATGCGGCGCGCGATCTCGATCACGTCCGACCAGACGGCGGAGGCGGTGGGCAGCTGGCCGGCGCCGCGCCCGTAGAACATGAGGTCGCCGACCGCGTCACCGGTGAGGAACACCGCGTTGAAGACGCCCGAGACGGCGGCGAGCGGGGATCCAGCCGGGATCATGGTCGGATGCACTCGCGCCTCGACGCGGCGCCGGCCGTCCCCCTCGGCGGCCTTGGCGATGGCGAGCAGCTTGATGCGATAGCCGAGCTCCTGCGCGTACGCGATGTCCTGGCCGGTGATGCGGGTGATCCCCTCGGTGTGGATGTCGTCGAGCGCGACGAAGGTCCGGAAGGCGAGGGTGACGAGGATCTGGAGCTTGTGGGCGGAGTCGAGGCCCTCGATGTCGAGAGTGGGGTCGGCCTCGGCGTAGCCGTGCGCCTGCGCCTCCTTCAGCACGAGCGAGAAGTCCAGGCCCTCGTCGGTCATCTTCGTCAGGATGTAGTTGCACGTGCCGTTCACGATGCCGGCCAGGGAGAGCACCCGGTTGGCCACCAGGCCCTCCTTCACGGCGCGGATGATCGGGATGCCGCCGGCGACCGCCGCCTCGAACGCCAGCGCGACGCCCCGGCGCCGCGCGGCCTCGTAGAGCTCGGCGCCGTGGTGGGCGAGCAGCGCCTTGTTGGCCGTCACCACGTGCTTGCCGGCGGCCAGGGCCCGGAGGATGAACGTCCGGGCCGGCTCGAGACCGCCGATCAGCTCGACGACCACGTGCACGGACGGATCGTCGAGCACCCGGGCGGTGTCGGAGGTCATCGGCAGGGCCGCGAGGTCGAGCCCCTCGCGCGGGCGGGTGAGGTCGGTGTCGGCGACGGCGGCGAGACGGAGCCGGCAGCCGGCGCGCTCCTCGAGCATGGCCGACCGCGACTGGAGGATGCGCACCAGCCCCGCCCCGACCGTCCCGAGCCCCAGCAGGGCGATGCGCACCTCGCGCGCGTCGGTCACGGGCGGGCGGCGCGGTTCAGCGGCCGAGCTGCTTCAGGCCGCGGAGGGCCTGGCGGATCCGCTGCTCGTTCTCCACCAGGGCGAAGCGCACGTGGCCCTCGCCGTACTCGCCGAAGCCGATGCCCGGCGAGACGGCCACCCTGGCCTCCTGGATGAGGAGCTTGGAGAACTCCAGCGAGCCCATGGCGCGGAAGGGCTCGGGGATCGGCGCCCACACGAACATGGTGCCCTTCGGCTTCGGCACGCTCCAGCCGAGCGCGTTGAGGCCCTTGACGAGCACGTCCCGCCGCTTGCGATAGACCTCGTTGATCGCGCCGACGCACGCCTGGTCACCCTCCAGCGCGATGATGCCGGCGATCTGGATGGGCTGGAACACCCCGTAGTCGAGGTACGACTTGATCCGGGCCAGGGCGTGCACCATGCGGGCGTTGCCGCAGCAGAACGCGAGCCGCCAGCCCGCCATGTTGTAGGACTTCGTCAGCGAGAAGAGCTCGACGCCGACCTCCTTGGCCCCCTCCACCTCGAGGAACGAGGGGGGCCGGTAGCCGTCGAAGAAGAGATCGGCGTACGCGAAGTCGTGCACGACCATCAGCCGGTGCTCGCGCGCGAACGCCACCACCCGCTCGAAGAACGCCCGGTCCACGCACATCGTCGTCGGGTTGTGCGGGAAGGAGAGGATGAGGAGCCGGGCCTTGGGCCAGGCCAGCCGCGCCGTCTCGGTGAGCCGCGCGAAGAAGTCGTCGGCGTCGCCGGTGAGCGGCACCGAGCGCAGGTCCCCGTCGGCGATCACCACCGAGTAGGCGTGGATCGGGTACGTCGGGTTCGGGACCAGGACGCCGTCCCCCGGCTGGAGGACCGCGAGCGCGAGGTGGGCCAAGCCCTCCTTGGCGCCGATCGTGGCGATCGCCTCGGACTCGGGATCGAGGTCCACCCCGTAGCGCTCGCGGTACCACCGCGCGATCGCCGTCCGGAGGCGGGTGATGCCGCGCGAGGCGGAGTACCGGTGGTTGCGCGGGTTCTGGGCGGCCTCGATCAGCTTGGCCACGATGTGCTTCGGGGTGCCGAGGTCCGGGTTGCCCATGCCGAGGTCGATCACGTCCTCGCCCCGGGCCCGCGCCTTCGTCTTCAGGTCGTTCACGATCGCGAAGACGTACGGCGGGAGGCGCTTGATCCGGTAGAACTCGTCCATCGACTCTCCTCAGTCGGGCTGCCCCAGGATCATAGCCCGCGCGGCGCCGCATTGTCACGCCCGCGACCGCCGCCCGGGCCGCAACGGCACGCGAGCGCCGGCGCGTCGTGGAAGTGCCCGATTCGCCGGCCACCCGGCGCGGCACACCGCTTGCCTGTCCCCGGCGCCATGACCGGCCACGCGACCGGCGCCACGATGGAGGACTGCCCCGGGCCGGGCGGCGTGCCGGCGGCCCCCCGCGGGCCGGTGCGCCGCGTGGACCGCCGGCGGCAGTTCAGCCTCCTCATCGTGCGGGGCGACGGGGCACGCGTCGCCCGCCTCAACGTGGACCGCTCCTGGGCCCTCGGCGCCGGCCTCGGGGTGGCCGTCGCGTGCCTCGTCTTCGTCGCCCTGTTCGGCGACTGGGTGCAGCTCCGCCAGCTCACGCGCGAGGCGGCGTCGTACCGGGCGCAGGTGGGCCAGCAGCGCGCCGCGCTGAAGGTCGTCCACCAGCGGGTGGCCGAGGTGCGCCGCGAGGTGGCGAGCTGGGCCACGCTGCACGCGCGCATCCGGGAGGCGTTCGGTCCCGAGACGTCTCCGGGGGGAGCCGACCACGGCGTCGGCGGCGGGACGCCGATGCCCGAGCTGACGGCGGCGCCGCTGAGCCCGGCCGACGAGGTGGCGCGGCTCACCGAGGAGGTGCGCGAGCAGGGCGAGCAGCTGCGATCCCTCGATCGCGTGATGGGGAAGGTGGGAAAGGTGCTGGCCGCCTTCCCGTCCCGCTGGCCGGTCCGCGGCGCCGTCAACTCCGAGTACGGCAAGCGCGGCTCGCCGTTCGGCGGGGGCCGCGAGTTCCACAGCGGCCTCGACATCAAGGCCGCGCACGGCACGCCCGTGCGGGCGCCGGCCCCGGGCCGGATCGTGTTCGCGGGGCGCGGCGGCGACTACGGAGTCGCGGTCGTCGTGGAGCACGGCCACGACATCCGCACCCGCTACGGGCACCTGTCGCGCACGGCCGTCCGGTCGGGCCAGCGCGTCGAGCGCGGCACGGTCCTGGGCTACACCGGCAACACGGGCCGCTCGACCGGCCCGCACCTGCACTACGAGATCCTCGTGCAGGGGCGAGCCGTCAATCCGCGCGCGTACCTCTGGGACTGAGGCCCGCCGGCCCGCTCACGTCCCGCGCACGGGCTTCCCGTCGATCTCCACGAAGACCAGCACGTCGCCCGTGTCCGGCTCCCGTACCCAGATCGTGGACGCGACCGTGCCCGTGCGGCTGTTGATGCCGAGCCACACACCGCCGCTCGCCGCCGCGCCGCGCCGGCCGCGGGCCTCCTCGCGCTTGTACTCGTCGAAGCCCTCGGCCGCGAGCGCGCCCACCACCTCGTCCGGCTCGGCCCGCCATCCGTGCGCGGCCTCGAGCCATCGCATCCGACCGAACTCGCGCAGCTGATCCAGACCTGCCGTCTGCTCCATCGCGCCCTCCCCCTTCGGACCGCTCTCGAGCGGACGCGGCAGTGGGTGCAACGCGAGGGCCAGGCAGCCAGAGGTCCGACCATCGCCCGGCCGGGCGGGACGACGTCGGCTCAGTGGCCGGCGTGGGCGCGGAGGAACTCCAGGCACATCGCGTTGAAGGCGTCGGGCCGCTCCCAGAAGTACCCGTGGCCGGCGTCGGCGACGATGCGGAGCGCCGCCTTCGGCAGGCGAGCCGCGAGCGCGCGCCCGTGATGGGGCGGGATGAGGATGTCCGCCTCCGCGAGGCTGATCAGGGTGGGGCACTCGATCGCGGGAAGCCGGGCGAACGCGTCGTGCGATCGCACGGCCTCGCCCTGCCGGAGGAAGCCGGTCAGCGAGAAGGGATGCGGGTTCGTGAGGGCCGTCTGCACGATCGTCTCGACGAACTCGGGCCGCTCGTCGAACGTGCGGGGCGTGAAGAGCCAGAGCATCAGGGCCCGCAGCCACTCCTCGGGGGCGAGCCGCGGCCGGATGGTGCGCCACGTCTCCAGCAGGGCGAGCAGATGGCGGTCGGGCCGGGCGAGGGTGCAGTGCAGCTGGAGCGTCCGGACCCGGCGCGGGTGGGCGAGGGCGAGCTCCTGGGCGATCATGCCGCCCATCGACACGCCCAGCACGTGAGCCCGGTCGACGCCGAGCGCGTCCAGGAGCCCGGCGGCATCCTCCGCCATCATGCGCGTCGTGTACGGGACGTCGGGCACGTCGCTCTGCCCGACGCCGCGGTTGTCGAAGGCGATCACGCGGTAGTGCTCGGCGAAGGCCGGCACCTGGAATCCCCAGGCGAGATGGTCCCCGCCGAAGCCCATGACGAGGAGCAGCGGCTCGCCCGCGCCCCGCTCCTCGTAGTGCAGCGTGACGCCGTTGACGGTGACCGTCGGCATGGGAGCGGGTCGCCCTAGCCGGAGGCGACGCCCGTCCGGACCTGGCAGGCCACCCAGTGACCCGGGGAGACCTCCTTCAGCACCTGGTCGTTCTGCGAGCACGACGGCACGCGCAGCGCGCACCGCGTGTGGAAGCGGCAGCCCGAGGGCGGGTTGATCGGGCTCGGCACGTCGCCCTCGAGGATGATCCGCTTGCGCTTCAGGGTCGGATCGGGAATCGGCACCGCCGAGAGGAGCGCCTCGGTGTAGGGGTGCTTCGGGTTGGTGTAGAGCTCCTTGGCGGGGGCGATCTCGACGATCTTGCCGAGGTACATGACGGCGACGCGCGTGGAGATGTGCTCGACGACGGAGAGGTCGTGCGCGATGAAGAGGTACGTGAGGCCGAACTGCGCCTGCAGCTCCTCGAGCAGGTTGATGATCTGCGCCTGGATGGAGACGTCGAGGGCGGAGACCGGCTCGTCGGCGACGATGAGCTTGGGGCTCACGGCGAGGGCGCGCGCGATGCCGATGCGCTGGCGCTGGCCGCCCGAGAACTCGTGGGGATAGCGGCGCAGGTGGTCGGCGTTGAGCCCTACCGTCTCGAGGAGCTGCACCACCCGCTCCTCGCGCTGCCGCCGGCCCCCCGACAGCTTGTGGATGACCAGGGCCTCGCCGATGATCGAGCCCACCGTCATCCGGGGATTCAGCGACGCGTACGGGTCCTGGAAGATGATCTGCATCTCCTTCCGGAGCCCGCGCAGCGCCCGCTTGTCGAGCGTCGTGACGTTGCGGCCCTGGAACGACACCTCGCCCGACGTCGGCTCGATGAGGCGGAGGATCGTGCGGCCGGTCGTGGACTTGCCGCACCCCGACTCGCCCACCAGCCCCAGCGTCTCGCCCGGCAGGATGTCGAAGGAGACGTCGTCCACCGCGTGCACCCGCGCCACCTCGCGCGAGAGCAGGCCGCCCCGGATCGGGAAGTACTTCTTGAGGTTCTTGACGCGCAGGAGTGGTTCCGGCATGGCGGGGCCCCTCAGTAGAGGAAGCAGGCCACCTTGTGGCCCGGCCGCACTTCCTTCAGCGGCGGTGTGTTCTCGAAGTGCATGGGCTTGGCGAGAGCACAGCGAGGCGCAAAGCGACAGCCGGCCTTCACGGCGCCGCGCAGCGTGGGCACCGTGCCCGGGATGGGCTCGAGCCGCTGCTTGCTGGTGGCGGCCACGTCGATGCGCGGGATCGACCGCAGCAGCCCCTGGGTGTAGGGGTGGAGGGGCTCCTTGAACAGCTCGCCCACCGGGGCCTCCTCGACGACCTGCGCCGCGTACATGACGACCACCCGCTGGGCGGTCTCCGCGATGACCCCCATGTCGTGGGTGATCAGCATGATCGCCATGCCCAGCTTGGCCTTCAGCTCGTTGAGGAGATCGAGGATCTGGGCCTGGATGGTGACGTCGAGGGCCGTCGTCGGCTCGTCGGCGATGAGCAGCTTCGGGTTGCAGGAGAGCGCCATCGCGATCATCACCCGCTGCCGCATGCCGCCCGAGAGCTGGTGCGGGTACTCCTTCACGCGCCGCTCGGCGTTGGGGATGTGCACGAGGCGCAGCATCTCGACCGTCTTGTCCATGGCCTCGCGCCGGCCCAGCCCCTCGTGGAGCCGGATCGCCTCCGCGATTTGCTCGCCCACCGTGAAGACGGGGTTGAGCGAGGTCATGGGCTCCTGGAAGATCATCGAGATCTCCTTGCCGCGGATCTTGCGCATCTGCGCGGCGGAGAGGTCCAGGAGGTTCCGGCCGTTGTAGTTGATCTGGCCCTCGACGATGCGGCCGGGCGGCTGCGGGATCAGGCGCATCACGCTGAGCGCGGTGACGCTCTTGCCGCAGCCGGACTCGCCCACCACGCCGAGCGTCTCGCCCTTCTCGATGTAGAGGTCGACGCCGTCGACGGCGCGCACCACGCCCTCGTCGGTGAAGAAGTGCGTCTTGAGACCCTTGACCTCCAGCAGTCGTTCTGCCATGCCGTCTCCTCGCCTGCCGTTCTTCTCCGCGCCCGGATCGCTAGGGGCCCCAGCCGGCGGCGATCTCCCGGATCGCCTGCACGGCCCGGGCGATGTCGGCGCCGTCGACGTCCTTGTGCGTGACGCACCGGATCGACGTCGCTCCGATCGCGTGGACCTTGACCTTCTGCGCCGCGCATCCCTCGACGAGCGCCCGCGTGCGACTGGCGGCGGCGGCGGCGCCGGCCGCGTGCGTCACCCCGAAGATGACGATGTTGGTCGCGACCGCGGCCGGGTCGACGCGGAGCCCGGGCACGCCGGCGAGCCCGTCGGCCAGCGCGCGGGCGTGGACGTGGTCCTCGCGGAGCCGGTCGACCATCCGCTGCAGCGCCACGATCCCGGCCGCCGCCAGCACCCCGGCCTGCCGCATGCCGCCCCCCAGCATCTTGCGCAGGCGCCGGGCCCGCTCCACGAGCTCCGCGCTGCCGCAGACCACGGACCCGACCGGCGCCGCCAGACCCTTGGACAGGCAGAACGTCACCGAGTCGACCGGGCGCGCGAACTCCCGCGGCTCGCGCCCGAGGGCCACCGCCGCGTTGAAGAGGCGGGCGCCGTCCAGGTGCACCCGCGCGCCGGCGGCGTGCGCGACCTCGGCCACCGCCGCGATCTGCTCCGGCGTGCACACGCTGCCGCCGTGGCGGTTGTGCGTGTTCTCCACGCACACGAGGGCGGTCACCGGGAGGTGGATGTTCGCCGGCCGCACCGCCTCCCGCACCTGGTCGGGGGCCAGGAAGCCGCGCGCGGTCGCGATCGGGCGCATCTGGACGCCGCCGATCCGCGCCGCCCCCGCCACCTCGTAATTGTAGACGTGGGAGTCCAGGTCCAGCACGACCTCCTGGCCGGGCGCCGTCTGGGCCAGCACCGAGACGAGGTTGCCCTGGGTGCCCGAGGTCACGAGCAGCCCGGCCTCCTTGCCCATGCGCTCGGCCGCCATCGCCTCCAGCCGCTTGACGGTCGGATCCTCCTCCCAGACGTCGTCGCCCACCTCCGCGCGGGCCATCGCCTCGCGCATCTCGGGCGTGGGCAGGGTCAGCGTGTCGGAGCGCAGGTCGACGATGTCGTGCACGGTCGTCCTTTCCGTGTCCCGGCCATTCAGCGCTGGGCCCGGAGCCGCTGGACGGCCCGGCGCCCCCACTCGGTGTGGGCGTACTCGCTGGCGAGCTGGCGGAGCAGCGCGACGGCCTCCGCGTTCCGGCCATCCAGGAAGTTGACCTCGGCCAGCTTGTAGAGCGCCTCGGGGATCACGAGCGTGCGCGGGTACTCCTTCAGCACCTGCTCCAGCCGCTGACGGGCCGCGCGCGGATTGCCCTGGTTGAAGTAGTAGGCGGCCACCCACACCTCCTTCTGGGCGAGGCGGCCGCGGCAGATGTCGATCTTGGCGAGCGCGTCGGTGGCGTACCGGCTGTCGGGGTACTCGCGGATGAGCCGCTTGAACTGGTCCAGGGCGCGGACAGTGAGCCCCTGGTCCTGCTCGACCGGCTTCATCTGATCGTAGTACGCCATGGCGAGCCGGTACTGCACGAGGTCGGCGATCTGGTGGCGCGGCCAGAACGCCAGGAAGGCGTCGAACTCCTTGATGGCCTTGTCGAACTCCGCCTCCCGGTAGTAGGCCTCGCCGATGAGGAAGCGCGCCCGCGGCGCCCACGACGTGTTGGGATGGCGCTCGACGATCTGCCGGAAGTTCTCCCGCGCCTCGACGTACCGGTTGCGCTCGAGGTCGCCCTCGCCGAGCGCGTACAGTTCCTCTGCGGGCAGGATCGGTGTCGGCACCGGGCGCAGGAAGGTGCACCCGGCCGCGGTCACGACCGCGCCCACGAGCACGCTGGCGAGGAGGAGTCGTCGTGTCACTGCGAGGGATGTGCCATCCCGAGATTGGCCCCTACGTATAGCACATTCCCGGGCCAAAAACCCTTTGACTTCCGGCGATCGGGCCGGTATTACGAGACCACTTCGGCCCCGGGAGGCGCCTCGGCCATGCTGCCCCGAATGCTCCGTGTCCGCCAGTCCTTCGCCCGGCCCCGCGTCGCCGACATTCCCGCCGCCGTGGCCCGGACGCTGGAGGCCGCCCGCCTGCCCGTCGGGCGGGGTGACACCGTCGCGGTCGGGGCGGGCAGCCGGGGGATCGCGAACATCGACGCCGTGGTCGGCGCCACCGTCCGCTGGCTGCGGGAGCAGGGCGCGCGCCCCTTCGTCTTCCCGGCCATGGGCAGCCACGGCGGCGGGACCCCGGAGGGCCAGCTGTCGGTCCTCGAGCACTACGGGATCACGGAGACCACGATGGGCTGCCCGATCCGGGCCACCATGGACGTGGTCCAGGTGGGCGAGGCGCTCGGGCTGCCGGTGTGGCTCGACCGGTACGCGGCGGAGGCGGACTGGATCGGGCTCGTGAACCGGGTGAAGCTGCACACGGACTTCAAGGGGGAGATCGAGTCCGGCCTGTTCAAGATGATGACGATCGGGCTCGGCAAGCACCGAGGCGCGATCCAGTACCATCGCGCGAACATCCACCACGGCTACGAGACGGTCATCACCTCGGTGGGGCGGGAGGTGCTGGCCCGCGCCCGGATCGGCTTCGGGCTGGCCGTGGTCGAGAACGGCTACGACGAGACCGCGCACGTGGAGGCCTTCGCCCCCGCGGATCTGGAGGCGGGGGAGCGGCGGCTGCTGAAGCTGGCGCGGGAGTGGATGGCGCGGCTGCCGTTCTCGCCGATCGACGTGCTGGTCGTGGAGGAGATGGGCAAGAACATCTCGGGCTCCGGCATGGACACCAACGTGATCGGGCGCCCGTCGAACCCCCACGAGCCCTTCCCAGCCGACCCGAAGATCCTCTGGATCGTCGTCCTCGATCTGACCGACGAGAGCTACGGCAACGCGACGGGCATCGGCAACGCCGACTTCACCACGCGCCGGCTGGTGGAGCGCATCGACATGAAGCCGACCCTCATCAACTGCATCACCGCGTGCGCCCCGAACGGCGCGAAGATCCCCGCGACCTACGAGACCGACCGCGAGGCCGTGGAGGCGGCGCTGTCCTGCATCGGGCTCACGCCGCCCGACCGCGCCCGCGTGGTCCGCATCCGCAACACCCTGATGCTCGGCGAGCTGGAGGTGTCGGAGGCGTTCGCGCCCGAGCTGGCGCGCCGCCCCGACCTGACGGTGCTCGGTGATCCGGTCCCGCTGTCCTTCGACGCGGCGGGACGTCTGAGCGCGCGGTGAGCGCGCATCCCCCGACAGGAGGTTCGTTCCCCATGCTTCGACGGAATCCCATGGCGGCACTCGCGCTGGTCCTGGCCCTGCTGGTGGCGGCGACGCTCCCGGCCACCGCCCAGCAGAAGACGACGGTGGTGTTCTCCGCCGGCCCCACCGGCGGCACCTGGACCCCGATGGCCGGCGCGACGGCCGAGGTCATCAAGAAGAAGTTCCCCGAGCTGGACGTGCAGGTCGAGCCGGGCGCCGCGCTCGTGAACATGGAGAAGATCCGCAACGACCAGGCCGACCTCGGCTGGTCCATGACGAACGTGCTGTCCGACGCCCGCGGCGGGCAGGGCCAGTGGAAGGGCAAGCAGACCGACAAGGCGCTGTACGTCGCCAACTACTACGCCAACGTCTGGCAGCTCGCGGTGCCGGCCGAGAGCGACGTCAAGAGCATCAAGGACCTCAAGGGCAAGCCGGTCGCGCTGCCCGCGCGCGGCAACACCAGCCTGGCCGACGGCTGGGAGAACATCCTGAAGGTCAACGGCATGTCGCTCAACGACCTCGGGCCCAAGAGCTACGGGCCGGTGTCCTCGAACGCGGAGGCGGTGAAGAACCGGCAGGCGGTGGCGGCCGGCTGGTTCACCGTCGTGCCGGCCTCGTTCGTCCTCGACCTCGGCTCCACCATGAAGCTGCGGATGATCGGAATCACCGACGAGGAGTTCGCGCAGATCCAGAAGATCAATCCCGGCTTCGCCCGGTACACGATCAAGGCCGGCGTGTACAAGGACCAGGGCATCGCGGACGACGTCCACACGTTCCAGTCGCCGACGGTCCTCATCGCCTCGTCGAAGACGCCGGCCGACGTGATCTACAAGGTGACCAAGGCGATCGTCGAGGGGCGGGCGGACTTCGCCAACGTCAGCCCCGTGATGAAGGGCGTGACGCCGCAGCAGATGGCGCAGAACTTCGGCATGCCGTTCCACCCGGGGGCCGAGAAGTACTACCGGGAGATCGGGGCGATCAAGTAGGGCCAACGCGGTAGCCCGCGACCGTGCGCAAGCTCGCCGGGTACCCCGGCCTGGTCGTCGGCGTGGTGGCGGTCGTCATGTCCGTCTACCACGTCTACGTCCGGCTGACGGTCTACGCTCCCGACCAGCACGCCCAGCTGTTCATCACGCTGGCGTTCAGCCTCGTCCTGTCCTTCCTGCTGTGGCCCCGCCGCAAGGGCGCGACCGCCGACCGCGTCCCGTGGAGCGACCTGGGCCTGGCCGCGGCGTCGCTCGCCTGCGTCGGCTACATGTTCGCCCGTTACGACTACGTCGTGAACCGGTTCCCCACCGCGCACCCGCTGGAGACCGCCGACCTCGTGGTGGCGGTCGCCGGCATCCTGCTCGTGCTGGAGGCGACGCGGCGCACCATCGGCGCCGCGCTGCCCATCGTGGCGGTGGCCTTCCTCCTGTTCGCGCTGCTCGGGCCCTGGCTGCCCGGCTTCCTGCACCACCGGGGCATCACGATGATGATTGCCCTCGATCAGACCTGGTTCACGACGGAAGGAGTGTTCGGCACCCCGCTCGCCGTCGCCGGCTCGTACGTGATCCTGTTCATCATCTTCGGGGCCTTCCTGGAGCGGTCGGGCGCCGGCCAGTTCTTCATGAACTTCGCCAACGCCGTCGCCGGCGGCGCCCGCGGCGGCCCGGGCAAGGTCGCCGTCGTCTCCTCCAGCATGTTCGGCACGATCTCCGGCTCGGCGGTGGCCAACGTCATGGTCGACGGCTGGCTGACCATCCCGATGATGAAGAGGACGGGATTCAAGCCGGAAGCGGCGGCGGCCATCGAGGCCGTGGCCTCCACGGGGGGGCAGATCATGCCGCCGATCATGGGGGCGGCGGCCTTCGTCATGGCGGAGTTCCTCGGCGTCTCCTACACGAAGATCATGATCGCGGCGGCCATCCCGGCGGCCTTCTACTACGGCGCCCTGTTCGCGGCCATCCACTTCAACGCGGTCGGCTCGGGGCTCCGCGGCATCCCGAAGAACGAGCTGCCCGTGCTGGGCTTCATCATCGTGCGCCAGGGGCACCTGTTCCTGCCCGTGCTCGTCATCCTGGGGCTGCTGCTCGACGGCTTCACCGCGACCTACGCGGCGATCCTGTCCGCCCTCGTGGTGCTGTACTGCTGGCTGCTGCAGGCGTGGGCGTGGCCCCTGGTGGCGGCGGGCGCCGTCGTGTGGGTGACGGGGCCGCCGTCCCTGCTGTGGGCGCTGGGCGCGGCCGGGCTCGCCGCCGCCACCTTCCGGCCGGACGGCGTGGAGCGGCTGAAGCGGCTCCTGCGCCACGAGATCCCGACCGGCCTGCGCGAGGGCGCGGAGCACACGATCCCGGTGGCCATGGCGTGCGCGTCCGCGGGGATCGTGATCGGCATCGTGCTGCAGACCGGGCTCGCCCTGCGGTTCACCTCGTTCCTGATCCAGCTCGCGGGCGGCCACCTGATCCTCGCCCTGCTCATCACCATGGTGGCCGGCGTCATCCTGGGCATGGGCATGCCGACCACGCCCGCGTACATCATGCAGGCGGCCCTCCTCATCCCCGCCATCATCAAGCTGGGCGTCGTGCCCATCGCCGCGCACATGTTCGCCTTCTACTTCTCCTGCCT
This sequence comes from Candidatus Methylomirabilota bacterium, assembly GCA_025922915.1. Lineage (GTDB taxonomy): Bacteria > Methylomirabilota > Methylomirabilia > Rokubacteriales > CSP1-6 > JAICGY01. The sequence goes on from JAICGY010000067.1 coordinate 13,252, forward strand.
GTCGGCCATCACGCCACCGGTCGCGCTCGCGGTGTACGCGGCGGCGTCGATCGGCGGGGCGAGCCTCTGGGGCGCCGGGTGGCACGCCGTGAAGTTCGCGGCGGCCGGGTTCATCGTGCCGTTCTTCTTCGTCTACAACCCGGCGTTGCTGTTCATCGGCGAGTGGACGGAGATCGCCCGCGCCGTGGTCACGGGCATCGTCGGCACCGTCACGCTGGCCGCCGGTCTCGAGGGCTACTTCCTGCGGCCGGCCCTCTGGATCGAGCGCGGCCTGTTCCTGGCCGCCGCGTTCTGCCTGATCGATCCCGGGTTCACCACGGACATGGTGGGCCTCGCCCTGCTGGTGGCCGGCCTGGCCAGCCAGCGGCTGCGCCGGGCGCCGGCCCCGGCCGGGGATCGCCGGGCGGCCGTCGTCCCGGCGGAGGCGACGGACCCCCCTCGATGAGCCGCCTGCAGCAACTGGTCCTGACCATCCTCGGGGCCGTGCTCGTGCTCGGCACCGTCGCGTTCGGAGTGCTGCGGCTCTACACCGGATCCTGATCGCTCCGGCGTAGACTGGGGACACCGTGTCGCGCAGGCTCCTGGTCGCGGTGGGCGTGGTGGTGGCGGTGGCCGCCCTGGCCTGGGCCGTCCAGGCCTGGTGGTGGTCGCGCACGCACGTGTCCACCGACGACGCGTACGTCGAGGGCACGGTCGCGCCGGTCAGCGCCAAGGTGGCCGGCCACGTGGTCGAGCTCCTCGTGCGGGACAACCAGCCCGTGCGCGCGGGCGACCTCATCCTCCGCATCGACCCGCGCGACTACCGGGCGCGCCGGGACCAGGCGCAGGCCGCCGTCGCGGTGGCCCAGGCCGACCTCGCCGCCGCGCGCGCCGAGGTGCCGCTGGCCCGGGAGACGACGCGGGCCCAGGTGACCGAGGGGCGGGCGGCCCTCGAG
>JAICGY010000068.1 GCA_025922915.1 Candidatus Methylomirabilota bacterium
CCACGTGCGCGAGGTGCACCGGCCCGTTCCACGCGAGGAAGCGCAGCGCGATCTCGGGCGACACCTCGCGGGTGCTCCGCAGCACGGCCGCCTCCACCGCCGCGAACCCCGACGCGTAGTGCACCGCCGGCCACAGGAGACCGGCCGCACCGGCGACCATCCCCAGCCGTCGCTGGCGTCTCGTGACCAGGGTACCGCCCAGGAACGCGATCGCGGCCACCACCTGGAGGCCGCAGACCGCGTAGTACAGCCGGAGCCCGGGTCGCCCCGCGGCCAGCGCGAACGCGGGGTACGTGCTCGCGAACAAGCCCGCCCCGCCCTCGGCGAGGAGCCAGTCCAGGAACCGGCCGAGCAGCACCGCATGGCTCAGCATGAATCCCGCGACGAGACCCGTGCTCAGCAGCGCGACGAGCCATGTCGTCCAGAACAGTCCCGCCATCACCCTCGGAGCCTGAGCGGGTTGAAGTCGGTGCCGTGGTCGAACGTATCGATCTGCTCGCGCGATTTCAACCAGGCCACCGCGGCATAGGTCAAGGGGGTCGCGGCCGCCTCGTAGGCCACCTTGACGGACCACTGCCCGAGCATCGCGTGGCCCAGGACGGCGGCCGGGAGGGCGCCGGCGAAGGCCAGGGTGACGAAGACGACGGTGTCGAGCCCCTGCCCGACCAGGGTGGAGCCGATGGTGCGGAGCCACAGCCAGCGGCCGGCCGTGGCGATCTTCAGACGGGCCAGCACGAAGGCGTTGGCGAACTCGCCGACCAGGTAGGCCACGAACGAGGCGGCGAGGATGCGCGGCGTGTGACCGAGGATCTCGTCGTAGGCCGCCTGCCCGCGCCAGAACCCGGCCGCGGGCAGCGCCCCGCCGGCGGCGATCGCCCCCACCATCAGGGCGTTGCAGGCGAAGCCCAGCCAGATCACCCGCCGCGTCGGCCCGTAGCCCCAGACCTCGGTGAGGACGTCCCCGATGATGTAGGACACCGGGAAGATGACGATCGCCGCCGTCAGCGTGAGGCCGCCCACGACGACCAGCTTGACCGCGATGACGTTGGCGGTGAGCAGGCAGGTGACGAACAGCGCCGCACACACGACGAAGCGCCAGCTCATGCTCTCCGGACGGGCCGGCGGGATCAGACGTTCGTGACGATCGCCGGCGGGTCCTCGCCGAGGGCGCGCTCGAGGGCGGCGGCGAGGGCGGCGTCGTGCTCGTGGCTGGAGGCGAAGATGCGGCACTGGGCGACCTTGCCCGGCAGGTACTTGAGGATCTCGGTCAGGGGCGCCTCGGACACGGTCTGGGCCGCCGCGTCGTAGACGTAGATCTGCCGGTCGCCCATCTTGAGCGGGTTCAGCGGCCGCGGGTCCTGCAGGGCCATGTCGATCTTGAAGGGGAAGTCGCGCAGCCGCGCGGGCAGGTACGCGCGCACCCGTTTCTCGACCTCCTCGGCGGGCAGGAAGGCGTGGCCCCGGCGCGGTTCGAAGAGATCGAGGACGACCTCGTGCGACATCCGCCACTTCAGGCGGCGGTCGAGCACGTGCCGCCACTCGGCGCCGAGTGCCCGCCGCTCGGCGTCGTCGGCGTCGTGCCAGCGGCCGACCTCCTCCAGCAGCGTCCACTCCGTGAGGTGCAGGTACGGGTGCAGCTCCTTGCGCAGGTCGTAGGGAAAGGCGATCCGCATCGTGTCGCGGAAGATCTCCTTGAGGTGCAGGTCGATCCCGCGCGTCGTGCGGTGGTAGTAGACGTTCGTGTACATGTAGAAGCGGGCGTTGAGGAACATCGTGAACGCCTGCAGGCCGCCGCGGTCGAGGGTCAGCCCGCGCTCGCTGAAGAACGAGTAGTAGATGATGCGCTCGATGTCGATCGGGCCCACCGCGACCCCGCACATGTAGGCGTCGCGCAGCACGTAGTCCATGTTGTCGGCGGTGAAGACGCCGGAGAGCAGCGGCTTGAGGTGCTGGAGCCAGCGCGGGTGCGACTCGAGGGGCTGGGTGTACGTCTTTCCCATCAGGTAGCAGATCCACTCGGGATCGATCCGCTCGCCGGCCGCGAAGGGCCCACCCGGGCTCCGGCGGAGGCCGCCGATCACGTCGCCGAGCTCCTCGCGGATGATGCGCTGCCCGAGCAGCTCGTGGGTCAGGTCGAAGTCGACCAGGAAGTTGTCGTCGAAGAAGTGGCCGAACGGCCCGTGGCCGACGTCGTGGAGCAAGCCGGCCACGCGCAGCAGCTCCTCGATCAGCGCCGGCGACGGCGCGTCCGGAAAGATGGCGCGGAGCGAGGGGTAGAGCTGCTGGGCCAGGCGGCCGGCCAGGTGCATGGCCCCCAGCGAGTGCTGGAACCGGCTGTGCTCGGCGGCCGGGAAGACCCAGCGCGCCGACTGCAGCTGGGGGACCCGGCGCAGCCGCTGCACCCACGAGGTGTCGATGAGGTCCTGCTCGGTGGCCTCGCCCGCCATCGCGCCCGGGCGCGTGTAGAGGATGTACTGGTGGATCGGATCGGCGATGAGGCCGCGGCCCTGGTAGGTGTCGGCGGCGCCCTTCATTGGAGCGAGTGTATCAGGGGGCGGGACGGTGGAGCCGGTGGCGGTCGATCGACCGCACCGCGATCACCTGGACCTGGTCGTCCCGCCGGACCGTGATCTCGACGGTGTCGCCCGCCCGGCCGCGCCAGAGCGTCGCGTAGAACTCCTCCTGCGAGCGGACGTCCACGCCGTTGACCCGGACGATGCGGTCGCCGCGCCGGAACCCGGCGACCCGGGCCGGGCCCGCCTCGCTGAAGCCCTCGACGACGACGGCCCCGTTCACCGCCGCGGTGAGCAGCCCGAGCCAGGGCCGGGCCCGCCGGCTCACGACGCGGCCGGCGGCGACCACCTCGTCCTTGACCGCCGCGAAGCCGTCGATCGGGATGGCGAGGTTCACGTGCGGGGGCTCCCCGAGCCGCAAGGACAGCACGCCGATCACCTGCCCCCGCTCGTCGACGAGGGCGGCCCCGCCCCACGAGCGGGTGGCGGGCACGACGAGGAGCGCGCGGTCGAGCATGTACTCCCACGACGCCGAGAAGCGCCGGACGGCGGCGACCCGTCCCGTCGTGTGGACGAGGACGTCGTCCTCGTCCAGGCTGACGCTGCCCGTCAGCGTTCCGGGCTTCACGTCGTGCGACACGCCGAGCGCCGCCGTCGGCCAGGGCGCCCCGTCCTCCAGCTTGACGACGGCCAGCCCGCTGTCGAGGTCGAGCCCGACGAGCCGCGCCGGCACCGTCCGCCCGTCGCGCGTGCGCGCCTCGATCCGCCTCGCGTCGAGCACGACGTAGGACACGGTCACCGCGTAGCCGCGCGCGTCGAAGACGATCGCCGTCCCGAAGCGCTGCGTCCCCAGCCGGTGCGACGAGGCCGCCTCCTCGTGGGCGCGGACGTGGAGGCCAACCAGCGCGGACTGCACGCGCTCCACGTACGAGGGCGCGGCCGGAAAGCTGCTCGGATGCGGCCGCGGCACGCGCGCGACGGGCCGGGCGGGGGCGAGGGCGGGCACCAGGGCGACGACCAGCGCGAGCGCCACGACCCGTGCCGTCATCGGACCACCTCCGGGACCGGCGCGTCAGCGCCGGGCGTACTGCTGCTCGTAGTAGGCTCGGAACTCGCCCGACTTGATCGGCCGCCACCACGCCTCGTGCTCGCGATACCACCGCACGGTGGCCTCCAGGGCGGCCGCGAACGGGTGGCGGGGAGCCCAGCCCAGCCGGGCCACCTTGCTCGAGTCGAGCGCGTACCGGCGGTCGTGGCCGGGCCGGTCGGTCACGGGCTGGATCAGGGTCTCGGGCTTGCCGAGCAGGCGGAGGATCTCGCGGGTGAGCGCCAGGTTCTCCACCTCGTGGCTGCCGCCCACGTTGTAGACCTCGCCGGTCTCGCCCTTCCGGAGGACGAGGTCGAGGGCCGTGCAGTTGTCGAGGACGTAGATCCAGTCCCGGACCTGCCGGCCGTCGCCGTAGAGCGGCAGCGGACGGTCGTCGAGGGCGTTGGTGACGAACAGCGGGATGACCTTCTCCGGGTACTGGTAGGGCCCGAAGTTGTTCGACGAGCGCGTCACCACCACCGGCACGCGATGCGTCCGCCAGTAGGCGAGGGCCAGCAGGTCGCCGCCGGCCTTGGCCGCCGAGTACGGGTTCGTCGGTCGCAGCGGGCTCTCCTCGGTGGCCGCCCCGTCGGCGATGGGGCCGTACACCTCGTCGGTGCTGACCTGCACCAGCCGCGGGATCCGGAGCTCGCGCACGGCCTCCGCCAGCACGTAGACGCCGTACGTGTTCGTCTTCAGGAAGGCGTCCGGCTCCAGCAGCGAGCGGTCCACGTGACTTTCCGCGGCAAAGCTGACCACGGCGTCCACCCCGCGGGCCACCTCGCGCACCAGGCCGCCGTCGCAGATGTCGCCCCGGACGAACGTGTAGCGCGGATCGCCCTCGAGGTCGGCCAGGTTGGCCCGATTCCCGGCGTAGGTGAGCTTGTCGAGGTTGACGACGGTGTCGTCCGGGTGCTCGGCCAGGACGTGGCGGATGAAGTTCGAGCCGATGAATCCCGCGCCGCCGGTGACGAGCAGCCGCATCAGCGGCTCATGGCTCGGGGCTGGAGACGACGTCGACCAGGTATTCGGCGTAGGAGTTGCCCTTCATCCGGTCGGCCAGCTGGAGCACCTCGTCCGCGGTGATGTAGCCCATGCGGTAGGCGATCTCCTCGACGCAGGCGACCATCAGCCCCTGGCGGGTCTCGATCGTCTGGATGTAGCTGGAAGCCTGCAGCAGCGACTCGTGGGTGCCCGTGTCGAGCCACGCGATACCCCGGCCGAGCATCTCGACGTGGAGCGCGCCCCGCTCGAGGTAGACGCGGTTGACGTCGCTGATCTCGAGCTCGCCCCGCGGCGAGGGGCGCAGCCGCCCCGCCACGTCGGCCACCTCGGCGTCGTAGAAGTAGAGGCCGGTGACCGCGTACGGGGACTTCGGGGCCCGGGGCTTCTCCTCGATCGACACCGGCAGCCCGTTGCGGTCGAAGGCGACCACCCCGTACCGCTCCGGATCCCGCACCCGGTAGGCGAAGATCGTGGCGCCGGCCGTCCGCGCAGCCGCGCGGCGCAGCGACTCCGGCAGGCCGTGGCCGTAGAAGAGATTGTCGCCGAGCGCCAGGGCGACCGGCGACCGGCCCACGAAGTCGCGGCCGATCAGGAACGCCTGGGCGATCCCCTCGGGCCGCGGCTGCACCGCGTAGGCGAAGCGGAGGCCGAGGTGGCTGCCGTCCCCCAGGAGCCGCCGGAACCCGCCCTGGTCCTCGGGGGTCGTGATGACCAGCACCTCCCGGATCCCCGCCAGCATCAGCGTGGACAGCGGGTAGTAGATCATCGGCTTGTTGTAGACCGGAACCAGCTGCTTGCTGATCCCGAGGGTCAGCGGGTACAGGCGGGTGCCGGCGCCGCCGGCGAGGATGATCCCCTTCCTCGATCCCTCCATGGGCTCCCCGACTATAGCAGAGCCCCCGGCGGCGCCGATCGCCGGCGATACGCCGGCCGGCCCCCCTCACCTCATCGGGGCTCGGTGCTCGCCCGCAGCTGGCCGCGGATCTCGCCGCCCGTCGCCAGGTTCGTGTGGACGTTCGCGTAGGCGGCCCCGGCGCGGATGGCGCGGATGACCTCGTCGAGCTCTCCCGGCGTGATGAGCTGCGCGGCCGCGCCGCCCACGACGTCGGCCGTCGCGACGGTTCCGCCGATCGTGGCCGGCGGCGCCGGGCACGCCTGCGTGCCGGCCGGGCCGTTGCCCAGGTTGGTGCACAGGAAGACCACGATGCCGCCGTTGACGGCGGGCTGGCCGAAGTGGATGTGGGCCTGGAGCACCTCGCCCTCCAGACCGGCGTAGCTCAGCTCCCACGTGATCGACTGGCCGTCCGGAGAGATCTGGGCCCGGAACTGGCCCTCGCCCTCGGTGGAGATCGCGGGGACCTCCTCGTACCCGCTCAGCCGTGCCTGGACCTGCTCTGCCGAGGCCGGGCCGGCGAGGGCGAGGGTGAGGGTGAGGACAGACAAGGCGGCTCGCAGCATGGGGTGCCTCCTTTCCCGAGGTGACGGCCTTCAGGACTGTGAGAGAGTTGCGAGAACCCCGGGTCGCCGGGGATGCCGTCTCAACAGCGGGGACGCGCTGTTCGTTCCGCGGCGATGCGGGTCGTTCCGAGCCCGCGCTGGATTGTTGTCGACCGGAAATGGGGGTAATATCAGCGCCATGAAAACGCTGAAGGAAATGCTGGCGGAGGCCCGGCAGGTCGTGCCCGAGGAAGGCCCGGCCGAGGTCCAGAAGCGCCTGGCGGCGGGCGAGCCGGTCGTCGTCATCGACGTGCGCGATCCCGACGAGTACCGGGACGGCCACCTGGAGGCCGCGAGCAACATCAGCCGCGGGTTCCTCGAGTTCCGGATCGGCAGCGCCGTGAGCGACCCGACCACGCCGGTCGTCCTGTACTGCCAGACCGGTCTGCGCTCCATGCTGGCCGCGAAGGTTCTCACCGAGCTCGGGTACCAGAACGTCATCAACCTGCAGGGCGGCTACCAGAAGTGGCTGCAGTCCGGCCTGCCCGTGGTGCGCGACGTGCCGATGACGCCGGACCAGATCCAGCGCTACAGCCGGCACTTCCTGCTCTCGCAGGTCGGGGACAAGGGTCAGCGCCGGCTGCTGCGCTCCAGGGTGCTGCTGATCGGCGCCGGCGGTCTCGGGTCGCCGACCGCGCTCTACCTGGCGGCGGCCGGCGTGGGGACCCTGGGCCTGATGGACGGCGACGTCGTCGACATCACGAACCTGCAGCGCCAGGTGCTGCACACGACGGCGGACATCGGCAAGCCGAAGGTCGAGTCGGGCACGCGGATGCTCAAGGCGCTCAATCCCGACGTGAACGTCGTCCCCCTGCCGATGCGGATCACCGTCGACAACGTGCTGGACGTCATCAAGGACTACGACCTCGTGGTGGACGGCTCGGACAACTTCGAGACGCGCTACCTGATGAACGACGCCTGCTACCTGGCGGGCAAGACGAACGTGCACGGCTCCATCTTCCAGTTCGAGGGCATGGCGACGGTCTTCGCCCCGAACCAGGGGCCGTGCTACCGCTGCCTCTACCCGACCCCGCCGCCACCGGGGCTCGTCCCCTCCTGAAGCGAGGCCGGCGTCCTGGGCGTGCTCCCAGGAGTGATCGGGCTGGTGCAGGCGACGGAGACCGTCAAGCTACTGCTGGGGATCGGCGAGCCGCTGATCGGACGGCTCCTGACCTACGACGCGCTCGGCATGCGGTTTCGCGAGGTGCGGCTACGGCGGGACCCGAAGTGCCCGCTCTGCGGCACGTCGCCGACGATCAGGGATCTGTCGATCCACCACGAGGCCGGCGGCGCGTGCGAGATCCAGCCCGACGGCCAGGCCGAGCCGGTCGGGGCGCCCGCCCGGGCCGGCGGCTGAGGGTCGTTCGCTAGCCGGGCCGCCGGCTCAGCGTGATGACGACGGTCTCCGGCCGATCGGGGACGATCCCGATCAGCCGGTCGCCGACCAGCCGGAAGACCAGGCCGACCTCGCCGTAAGGATCGCGCAGGTGCGCCTCCGTCCCGTTGACGGCGACGTGGAACCGGAGCCCGCTGGCCCCCGCCCGGCGGAAGGCCCAGGGCACGCTGGTGCCGACGGCATCGGCGAGCACCACGTGCGCGACGCCGTAATGGCCCTTCTGGCGCAGCGTGGCGCTCGCCACGCTGCTCCGCGAGCCGTCGAAGATCCCCGCCCCCGTCCAGGTTCCCTCCCAGCGTCCGGACAGGTCGGCCGGCGGCGTGGACGGCACCGTCTGCCCCCACCACGCCTGGGCTTGCGCATCGTCGACGTCGTCCTCGCGGATCAGCGGCACCGATCCGGCCTCGTTGCGGGCCGAGAAACCGAGATGATCACCGGAGGCGAAGTGCGTGGGGTGGGCGTACCAGGCGGCCCAGTCCTGGCGAGAGGCACAGCCCGACATCGAGAACATGACGGCCGAGAGCAGCAGGAGCCACCAGCGCAGCTGTTCCATCCCCCGTCCTCCGGCGCGACCCATCGATCGTCGCGTCGGAAGGCGCGTGTGCAAGGGAAGGACCACGGCCGAGCGCGCAGAACCCGGCGTCAGATCACGGGGCGCTCGGTCCGGGTGTCATCGGGGCGTTGCGATCGTGACACTCTGCTACAGTCCGGACATGGCCCGGACCGTCGGGGACGCCCTTCCACGGGCGCTGGTCGAGCGGCTCGCCCAGCGCGACGTCGAGCGCCGCCTGGGGGTCGCCCTGCCCCTGGTCACCCTCGACGCCGAGGGACGGCCGCACCCCATGCTCCTCTCGTACCTGGAGGTGCGTGCCTACGATGCGCGCACGCTGGGGCTCGTGATCGGCGAGGGCAGCACGAGCGCCCGGAACCTGGCGGCCCGGAAGGCGGCCACGCTGCTGGTCGTGGAGCCCGACGTCGTCTTCTACGTCAAGGCCCGGGCCCTCGACGGCCCGATCCCGGTCGAGGACCCCGACGCACCGGGCCTCGCCTTCTTCCTGCTGGAGGTCGAGCAGGTCCTGGAGGACGTCGCCGCCGACCGGGAGGCGGGCACCGGGATCGTGTCCCCCGTGCGGTACGCCCCCGTGCCGGCTCTCGACACCCGCTGGGTGCAGGCCACGCTGGCGGCGCTGGCGAGCCCCCGCGCCCGGGCCTAGCCCGGCCGACTCACCGGGACCCGGACTGGGCCGTGGGCTCCCGGTAGACGCCGATCGTAACCTCGAGATCCGTCTTCTCGCCCCCGCGCAGCACCACCACCCGGACCTTCTTGCCGACCGGCGTGGCGGAGATGACGCGCTGCAGGTCGCGCGGAGTCGCGAGGCTCACGCCGTCGACGGCGATGATCACGTCCTCGGCCCGGAGACCACCCTGCTCCGCCGGCTCGCCCGGCATCACGCCGCGCACGAGGACGCCCTTCGGCTCGCGAATCTTCAGGCGCTCCAGGTCCTCGTCCGTGACCTCGGCGATCGAGACGCCGAGCCAGCCCCACTCCACCCGCCCCTTGGTCGCCAGCTGGGGCACGAGCATCTTCACGAGGTTGACGGGGATCGCGAACCCGATCGAGCCGTTGCGCGCGGCCATGCTGTTCACGCCCACGACCTGGCCCGCCATGTTGACGAGCGGGCCGCCGGAGTTGCCGGGGTTCACGGCGGCGTCCGTCTGGATGAAGTCGAAGCCGGGCGCCGCCACCGTGAGCGGCGCGCCCTTGCGGCTCACGATGCCGAAGGAGACCGATTGCTCGAGCCCGAACGGGTGGCCGAGCGCCAGCACGAACTCGCCCACCCGCAGCCGGTTCGAGTCACCCAGCGACAGCGTCGGCAGGCCGCTGGCCCCCTCGATGCGCACGAGGGCGAGGTCCACCCGGCCGTCCAGGCCGACGACCTTGCCGGGGAAGCGTCGCCCGTCGGCGAGCCGGACCTGCATCCAGTCCGAGCCCTCGACGACGTGCGCGTTGGTGACCATCAGCCCGTCCGGCGCGATGAGGAACCCCGACCCGCTGCTGCGCCGCGGCGTGCCCGGCGTCTCGTCCTCGTCCTGGTCCCGGGCGGTCGGGGCCCGCCGGACCCGCACGTGCACGAGGGCCGGCTTCAGACGCTCCGCGAGATCGGCGAGCAGCTCGTTGAACCGGCCGAGCTCGGGCGCCGGCGCGATGGTGGCGTCCTCGCGCCAGTAGGCGGCGGGCGCGGGTACGTCGGTCCCGGTCGTCGTCGCGGGGGCCGGGGTGGAGATCCGCGTCGCCCCCGCGGAGCAGGCCGCGGCCGGAGCCAGGAGGGCGATGCTGAGGACGAGGGGCACAGCGCGGCCGAAGCGCGGCATGCAGAACCTCCTTGGTCCGCCCAGTATAGCGTCCCGTGTCGAGCCCGGCCTCAGCGATCGACTTCGCGTGCGAGGTGCCCGAGCTCGGGCAGCAGCAGTCGCTCGAGGGCGAGCCGGCAGGCGTTCGGCGAGCCGGGCAGCGACACCACGATGCGGCGCGCGTGGATGCCCATCTGGGCGCGCGAGAGCATCGCGGCGGCGCCCACCTCCTGGAACGAGAGCGCCCGGAAGAGCTCGCCGAAGCCGGGCAGCCGCTTGTCGAGCAGCGCGTCGATCGCCTCGAACGTCGAGTCGCGCGCGGTGATCCCGGTGCCGCCGGTCACGAGGACAGCGCGCACGCGCGGATCCCCGCACGCCTCGCGCACCACCCGGGCCACGTCCGCCGGCTCGTCGCGCACGATGGTCGCGCCGACGACCTCGTGCCCGGCCGCCGCCAGCAGCTCGCGGATGAGACGGCCGCTCGTGTCCGTCTCGGGCACCTTGGTGTCCGAGACGGTGAGCACGAAGCAGCCGACGGAGGCCGGCGCGTGGGCCTTGTGCTCGCGGGGCGTCGCCGCTGGGTCCCCCGTGCTCATCGAGGCCCGGGCGGCACCTCGCCTCCGGCCCGGTCCAGCACCTCGACGAGGTGCAGCACCGGCAGCTCGAGCCCGCGGGTCCGGAGGCCGGCCTGGATCTGCAGTATGCAGCCCGGGTTCGCCGTGACCACGGCCTGCGCCCCGGTGCGCGCGACGTTGGCGACCTTGCGGCGCAGGAGGCGGTCCGCCATCTCGGGCTGCGTGAGGTTGTAGATCCCGGCCGAGCCGCAGCACCAGTCGGCCTCGGGGAGCTCGACGACGCGCAGGCCGGGCACCTGGGCGAGCAGGTCGCGCGGGGCCCGCCGGATCTTCTGGCCGTGCACGACGTGACAGGGATCGTGATACGTCACCGTCATGCGCACCGGGGTCAGGGGCCCGCGCAGCGGCTCGACGGCCAGGAACTCCGCGACGTCCCGGACGGAGGCCGCGAACCGGCGCGCGCGCTCGGCCCATGCGGGGTCGTCGGCCAGGAGCTCGCCGTACGCCTTCATGTGGGCGCCGCAGCCGGAGGTGTTCACCACGACGGCCTCCGCCGCCACCCGCTCGAACACCTCGATCGTCCGCCGCGCCATGGCGAGCGCCCGCGCGTGGTCGCCCCCGTGGGCGTTCAGGGCGCCGCAGCACCCCTGCTCCGGCGGCGCCACGACCTCCCAGCCGTTGCGCGCGAGCACGCGCGCGGTCGCGCGGTTGTGCGCGCCGAAGACGACGGCCTGCACGCACCCCGTCAGCATCGCCACCCGGCCCCGGCGCGGCGGTGCCGCACGCGTCACCGCCGGCAGCGGCGCGCGCGCGGCGGCGGACGGCAGCGAGGGCAGCAGCGCTTCCCAGGCGGCCAGCGTCCCGGGCAGCCGGCGCGCGAGGCCGGTGCGGCGGAGGAGGGCCTGGAGGCCGCTCGCCTGGTAGAGCCGGAGCCCGCCGACGGCGACCCGCAGCGCGCGCGGATGCCCCAGCAGGAGCCCGAAGTTCAGCCACCGGAAGAATCGCCGCGGCGCCGGGCCCGGGCGCTGGCGCTCGATCTCGGCCCGCGCCGCCTCGATGAGGCGCCCGTAGGGGACGCCGGCCGGGCACACCGTCTCGCAGGCCCGGCAGTCGAGGCACAGCGAGAGGTGCTCCACCGTGCGGTCGCCGAGCCCGATCCGTCCCTCGGCGAGCGACTTGATCAGGAAGATGCGGCCTCGCGGCGAGTCCATCTCCGTGCCCAGCTCGGCGAACGTCGGACACGACGCCAGGCAGAGCCCGCAGTGCACGCACTGGTTCACGCCCTCGACGCCGAGCCCGTGCAGGGTGAGCCCCGGGCCGGGAACCGCCGCCGGGGCCGTCGTCGCGTGCGCCACCGTCAGATCCCCGCCACGAATCGCCCGGGGTTGAAGACGTTCCCGGGATCCAGCTGCGCCTTGATCCGCTGCATCAGGCGGCCCGCCGGCCCGGGGTCGTCCCAGACGGGCACCTGCGACTTCATGGCGAGCGGCGCCCACAGCAGCGTCGCGTGTCCGCCGCCCTCGCGGGCGAGCGCCCGCCACTCGGTGAGCGTGGCGCCGACGCCGCCCGGCTCCGGCTCGGCGACGAGCGCCGCCGTCATCGTCCCCACGCCGGCGTGGGCCGCCCAGGCGCTGGGCAGCCCGCGGGCACGGGCGGCCGCCGCGCCCCGCGCCATGGTGTCGGCCACGCGGGTGGGCAGGACGCTCAGGACCATCACGGCCGCCGGCGCGTCGAAGGCGTCGCGCGCGGCGCAGGCCAGGCGCGGCCAGGTGCCAGCCGGCAGCGCCGTCACCTCGCCGCCGCCCAGCGGCTTGACGAGCCCCGCCAGCTCGGCGAGCTGCCACTCGATCTGCTCGGCGAGTCCGTCGAAGCCCACGACGAGCGTCGGGGTGCCGCCGAGGGCCAGGGCCGCGCTCGCCGGCCCATCGAGGAGGTCGAGCGCGCTCGGGATGAGGTCGCTCGCCATGACGGCGCGCACCGCGGCCCCCGCGTCCTGCACGCGCTCGAACGCCACCGCGACCAGACGCTCCTCGTCGGCGACCGGGCGCAGCTTGAACGTCGCGTCCAGGATCACGCCCAGCGTGCCGTAGGAGCCGATGAAGAGCTTGGGCAGGTCGTAGCCGGCGACGTTCTTCACCACCTTGCCGCCGCCGCGCACGACGCTGCCGTCCGCGGTGACCACGGTGACGCCGATGAGGAGATCGCGCGCCGTCCCGTAGAGGTGCCGGCGGGGCCCCGAGGCGTTGGTGGCGAGCACCCCGCCGACGGTCGCGCGGCCGGCATCGGGCGGGTCGAGCGAGAGCCACTGCCCGCGCGCCCGCAGGGCCGTCTGCAGCCCCTCGATCGTCATCCCGGCCTCCACGGTGGCGGTGAGGTCTCCCGGCTCGTGCTCGACCAGGCGCCGCAGCCGCGAGAGTCCGAGCACGATCCCCGTCCGCGCCGTGGGGGCCCCGACGCCGGCGCCCGTGCCCCCGCCCCACGGCAGGATCGGCGCGCCGGCGGCGCCCGCGTGGCGGACGACCGCGGCGACCTCCTCGAGCGAGCCCGGGAAGACGGCGGCCTTCGGCGTGCGGCCCTCGACGACGTAGGGCGAGAGGTCCACGCCGGTCAGCACGTGCGCCACGCCGACGCTGGCGCGCAGCCTGTCGAGGAGGGCGGGGTCCATCGGCGCGGATCCGCGGCGCTCAGAAGCGCTGGGCGAGACCCCGCTCTTCGATGGCATGCGGCCGGTAGGCGACCGGCCCGGCTTCCCCGCAGGACTTCCGGGTCGGAAACATCTTGCCCGGATTGCACAGGCCGGAGACGTTGAAGGCGGTGCGCAGCCGCTCCATGAAGGCGAGGTCGGCCGCCGAGAAGATGAACGGCATGAAGTCCGCCTTCTCCAGGCCGATCCCGTGCTCCCCGGAGATCGACCCCCCGACCTCCGCGCAGACCCGCATGATGGCGGCCCCCGCCTCCACGACGCGCGCCTCCTCGCCGGGCACGCGCGGATCGTAGAGGATGTTCGGATGGAGGTTGCCGTCGCCGGCGTGGAAGACGTTGCCCACGCGGAGACCGTGGGCGGCGACGATCTCGTTCACGCGGCTCAGCACGAAGGGCAGGCGCGTGCGGGGGATGACCCCGTCCATGACCATGTACGCGGGCGACACGCGGCCGTAGGCGCCGAAGGCCGACTTGCGGCCCTTCCAGAGCAGCTGGCGCTCGGTCTCGTCGGCGGCCGTGCGCACCTCGCGCGCGCCCGCCTCCCGGCAGGCGGCGACGATCCGGGCGGCCTGCGCCTCCATCCCGGCGCGCAGGCCGTCCAGCTCGATGAGCAGCGCGGCCGCCGCGTCCCGCGGATAGCCGCAGCCGAAGGCGTCCTCCACCGCCTGGATCGTGAGCTGGTCGATCATCTCGACGGCGGCCGGCACGAGCCCGCGTCCGATGATGGCCGATACCGCGGACGACGCCTGGTCGACCTCGTCGAAGACGGCGAGCACCGTCTTGACCGCCTGCGGCTTGCGTAGAATGCGCACGACGATCTTCGTGGCGATGCCGAAGGTGCCCTCGGAGCCGACGAAGACGCCGGCGAGGTCGTAGCCGACGGCGTCGCGCGTGCGCCCGCCGAGCCAGACGATGTCGCCGTCGGGCAGGACGACCTCGAGCCCGAGCACGTGGTTGACGGTCACCCCGTACTTGAGCGTGTGCGG
>JAICGY010000069.1 GCA_025922915.1 Candidatus Methylomirabilota bacterium
GCGACGGCCGGCCCGCCGCGGCCCTCCGCCACGTGCGGGCCCAGCACCGAGAACACGTCCTCGTGCTCGCCGTCGACGAGCGCCTTGATCTCGCCGGCGGAAAGCGTCATGGCGCCGGGATCTCTGACGTCCCGGCTGCCTCCGGCGGCAGGAGCACGATCTCGATCCGCCGGTTGCGCCGGCGGCCCTCCTCGGTGTCGTTGGGCGCCACGGGCTCCGTGTCGGCACGCCCCACCGCGCTCAGGCGGGCGGGCGGCAGGCCGCCGTGGTCGATGAGCCGCCGCACGACCTCGGTCGCGCGCGCCGTGGAGAGCTCCCAGTTGCTGGCGTACCGGCTGCGCAGGTCGGGCCCGATCGGCACGTTGTCGGTGTGCCCCTCGATCAGGAGCCGGCGATCCGAGACCGCGGCGAGCGCCGTGCTCACCTTGTCGATGACGGCCTCGCCCTCGGCCGTCAGGGACGCCTGGCCGCTCGGGAAGAGCACACGGTCGACGATCGCCACGGTGAGGCCCTGCCGGGCTCGCTCCAAAGCGACGTCCTTCTCCGCGATCTCGCTCCGGAGCGCCTCGACGAGCCGGTCGTAGGTGGCGCGCACGTCCGCGAGGGCGGCCGCCTCGGCCTGGCGCCGGGCCTCCAGCTCCTGCTCGAGGGCGGCCGCGCGCGCGCGCGACGCCGCGACCTCGGCGGACAGCGTCTCGCGATCGGCAGTGACGGCCGCCAGCTCCTCCCCGAGCCGGCTCCGCGCCGACTCCAGCGCGGCGATCTCCTGGCGATGCTGGGCCTCGAGCTGGGCCGTGCGCTCCCGCTCCTCCGCGAGACGCGCGGCGAGCTCCGCGTTCTCCCCGGTGAGCGTCTCCACCTGGCTCGCGAGGGCGGTGGCCGCGCTGTCCGCCTCGCGCTCCCCATCGGTCGGGAGCACGCTCTCTCCGGGAGGGGAGGCGGCCACGGGATCGAGATCCACGAGGACGATCCGGGGCGCGGTCGGCGGCGTGCTCGCGTCGCCCGGCCACCACCCGGCGAGCCCGAGGCCGAGCACGGCGCCGTGGAGCAGGGCGGAGACGGCCAGGGAGGCCCCGGCCCGCTCGATCGGGCGGGCGCGCAGCCCCGCGGAGCGGAAGGACGGGCGTGGCTGGTCCATGCAGCATCTTACTGCGCGGGCGGGCGGACCGCACCCCGTTGCCCCGGCGGACCTGAGCGAAGATGGCACCGCCGCCCCGGGCGGCCAGGGGGATCAGCCGATGGAGCACGAGCACTCGCGCCCCGCGATACGCCGGCGGCTCGCCGCCGGCCCGCGCTCGAGCTATCTGCGCGACTGGATCTACGGAGGCATCGATGGCGCCGTCACCACCTTCGCCATCGTCGCCGGCGTCGTCGGGGCCGAGCTCTCGACGGGGGTCGCCCTCGTTCTCGGCATCGCCAACCTGGTGGCGGACGGGTTCTCGATGGCGGCGGGGAACTTCCTCGCCACCCGCTCCGAGCACGACGAGATCGAGCACGCTGCGGCCATCGAGCACCGGCACATCGACGTCGCGCCGGAAGGCGAGCGGGAGGAGGTGCGGGAGATCTTCCGGCTCCGGGGGCTCGAGGGCGAGCTGCTCGAGCGCGTCACGGACGCGATCACCGCGAACCGCGACCGCTGGATCGGGACCATGCTGCGCGACGAGTACGGCCTGGCCGCCCGGGCCCGCTCGGCGTGGCGGGCCGCCCTCGCCACCTTCTCGGCCTTCCTGCTCTGCGGGGTCGTCCCCCTCGTCCCGTTCGTGGTCGGCATCTCGAACGCCTTCTGGATCGCCTCGGCGGCGACCGGCTTCGTCTTCGCCGCCGTCGGCATGGCGAAGAGCCGCTGGTCGCCCCTGCCCTGGTGGCGCTCGTCGCTGGAGACGGTCGCCGTGGGGGGGACGGCGGCCGCGGTGGCCTACGTCCTGGGGGCCTGGCTTCGCGGCCTGGCGAGCTGACTCACGCCTCTCGCTGCTGGGGGTAGCACCGCGCGAGCCACTCGGGCACGCCGCCCTCGGCCACGAGCCTCACCGGCACCCCGGCGCGGTCCAGGAGGCTCGCCGCGATCGAGGCGCGATGGCCACTGGCGCAGGCGGTCCACACTTCCCGGTCCCGCGGCACCTCCTGCACACGAGCCGGAAGCTCTCCCAGGTGGATGTGCAGGCTGCCGGGAACGCGCCCGGTGTCCCACTCGACCTGCTGCCGGACGTCGAGCACCTGGATTCGCCGGCCCTGCAGGTAGGCGTGGCAGAGGTCGTCGACGCCCGCGATCGGATAGGATCGCGTCGGGCGCCCGCTCGCCTGCCATGCCTCGAGCCCCAGGTACCCCTCCACACGCTCGTACCCGATCCGGATCAGCTGGGTCACCGCCTCGTCGCGCGCCTCCCGCGCGGGCTCCGGGAGCACCAGGACGAGCGGGCTGTTGAAGGGCGTCAGCCACCCCACGTACGTGCCGAAGGTCGAGTCGAGCTCGATGTTGATCGAGCCGGGCACGTGGGCCTCGGCGAAGGCCCGGCGGCCGCGCGCGTCGATGACCAGGACGCCCTGCTCCAGGCGCCGGGCGACGTCGTCGGGGGCGCGCTCCGACACCACCGGCAGCCGCCGGAGCACGACCGGGCCGGCCCGGTTGATCGGGGCCATGTGGGCGTAGTAGGCGGGGTACGCGCGCAGCCCGGTCAGCTGTTGACGGACGAACGTGTCCTCCTCGCGCGCAGCCAGGGCCGGGTTGGTGGCCAGCTCCACGTCCAGGGTCGAGGTGCGCTCCATGGCGCCGACGGTGGCCGTGCAGAAGCTCCCCGCCCCGTGCGTCGGCAGGAGCCGGGTCGAGGGCGGCAGCGCCGCCAGGCGCCGGAGCGAGCGGAACTGCGCCCGCGTCAGCTGATCCGTGTGCTCGGGGCCGAGCAGATCCGTCCGGCCCGCGCTGCCGGCGATGAGGCTGCCGCCGCTGAACAGGGCGACCGGATCGCGGGCCCCGTCCTCGTACACGAGCCAGGCGAGGTGCTCGGGCGTGTGGCCCGGCGTCTCCCAGGCCACGATGCGAAGCGCCCCCACTCGCAGCTCGTCGCCCTCGGCCACCCCGCGCGAGGGAAAGGCGTAGCGGCCGCCGGCGGGCACGGCGACCTCGGCCCCGGCGGCGGCCCGGATCTCCAGAGCGCCGGAGACGTAGTCGTTGTGGACGTGGGTCTCGAGGACGTAGCGGACGTGCAGCTTGCGCGCCCCGGCCACGGCGAGGAACCGCCAGGCGTCCCGCTGCGGATCGACCACCACCGCCTCGTCCCCGGACACCACCAGGTAGCTGTTGTCGCCGAGCCCGGGCGTGACGAACAGCTCGTAGTCCATCGGCACATCCCTCCCGCCCGCGGGGTCGCGCCCGCGAGGTCATCGTAACGCCCCGGCGCCGCCGTGACCGGGGGAATGGGCCGGCGGGCGCTCAGCGTTGACTATATGACTATATAGTCATATGATCCGATCGAGATCAGGAGGTGGACATGACCACGCTCGCACCCTCGACCGCCGCGCTCTCGATCGAGACCGTCCGGGCCCCGGACGGCTGCCTGGGCTACCTCGTCGTGGACGAGGACAGCCGCACCGCGCTGGCCATCGATCCGCGCCTGGACCAGGTGGATCGCTTCGTCGAGCTCCTGGCCGCCCGCGACGCGCGCCTCGGTTACGCCGTCGACACCCACACCCACGCCGACCACCTCTCGGGCGTGCGCCGGCTCGCCCAGCGGACGGGCGCCACCGTCCTCGCCCACGCGGCCTCGAAGCTCCGCACGCCGGCGCGCCGCGTCGCGGGCGGCGACAGCGTCTCGCTCGGCGCCACCACCGTGAAGGTCCTCGACGCGCCGGGGCACACGCCCGACTCCCTGGCGCTGCTCGTCGACGGCCACCTGTTCACGGGCGACGCCCTCTTCGCCGGCGGCGCCGGCCGGACCGACTTCATGGGCGGCAGCGCCTCGGATCTCTTCGACACCCTGCGCACGTTCGCGGCGCTGCCGGACGCGACCGTGGTGCACCCCGGGCACGACTACGTCGGGCGGCCGGTCACCACGATCGGCGAGGAGAAGGCCCACAACCCGCTGGTCCGCGAGCAGGACCGGGCGGCGCTCGTGGCCCGGCTCTCCGGCGCGGGCACGCCGCCGCCGAACATGGCGGCCATCCTGCGGCACAACCTGAGCGAGGCCGATGCCGCCACCGTCGCCCCCCGCGAGCTGGACGCGCTCCGCGCCCTGACGCCCCCGCCGCTCCTGCTCGACGTGCGGATGCCGCTCGAGTTCGAGAGCGAGCGGATCGACGCCGCGCTCAACGTCCCCCTGGACCAGCTCGACGCCCGGATCGACGAGGTGCCCGAGGAGACGGAGGTGGTCGTGGTGTGCCGGACCGGCGTGCGCGCGACCATCGCGGCGGAGGCGCTGGGGCGGGCCGGACGGCGCGCGCGTGTCCTGGAGGGAGGCGTGCAGGCGTGGCGGCGCGCCGGGCTCCCGCTCCGCGAAGGCCGCAAGCGCCTGCCCGTCGACCGGCAGGTCCAGCTCATCGCGGGCAGCATGGTCGTGACCGGCGTGGCGCTCGGGACCCTGGTGAACCCCTGGTTCCTGGCGCTGTCGGCATTCTTCGGCGCCGGACTCACCTTCGCGGGCGCGACCGGGACCTGCGGCCTGGCGATGGTGCTCATGAAGATGCCGTGGAACCGGCCCGTGGACCCATCGCCCGCGACGGCGGGAGCGGTCTGCGCGGCCGGGGGCGGGCAGCCGGCGGCCTGCGCGGCGCCGCCGACCTGCGCCGCGCCGACGTCGCCGGAGCGCTGAGCATGGGGCGACGCCGACAGACGCCGCGGCTGCCCCGCGAGGCCCTCGAGCTCGTCGCCCAGCGCTTCCGGGCGCTGGGTGACGCCACGCGCCTGGCCCTGCTCCAGGCCCTGTTCGGTGAGGAGCGCACCGTCCGCGAGCTGTGCGAGGCGACCGCCACCTCGCAGGCCAACGCGAGCAAGCACCTGGCGCTCCTCCTCGAGCAGGGCCTGGTGGCGCGGCGGCGCGACGGGCTCTTCGCGCGCTACCGCATCGCCGATCCGACCCTCGAGAGCCTCTGCCACATGGTGTGCGGCGCGCTCGCCGAGCGTCACCAGAGCGTCCGCGCCAGCCTCCCGGGCTGACGCCCCCGACGGCTAGGAAATCCCTCCCCTGCCGACCGGCCGGTCGCCCGTCTGCTCCTGGGCGAACATCTCCCAGACGACCAGGAAGAAGGCCGCGATCACCGGGCCGATGACGAACCCCGAGACCCCGAAGACCGCCAGGCCCCCCAGGGTGGCCAGCAGCACGAGATAGTCCGGCATCTTCGTCTCGCGTCCGACCAGGATAGGCCGCAGCAAATTGTCGACCAGGCCGATGACGAGGACGCCGCCGACGATCATGACGATCCCCTTCACGATCTCCCCCATCGCGAGCAGGATGATCGCCGCCGGCGCCCAGACGAGTCCGGCGCCCACTGCAGGCAGCACCGACAGCACCGTCATGAGCGCGCCGAAGAAGACCGGCGCCGGGATGCCCAGGGCCCAGAAGAGGCCTCCGCCGATCGCGCCCTGCACGCCCCCCACGACGAGCGTGCCCTTGATCGTCGCACGCGCGACCGAGGCGAACTCGCCGAGGAGCCGCCGCTCACGCACGTCGCCGAGCGGCAGGGCGCGGATGAGCCCGTCGACGAGCCGGGTCCCGTCGCGCAGGGCGAAGAAGAGGACGTACAGCGTCACGAAGAAGAGGGCCAGGAACCGCAGCACGTTCTGCCCGATGTCGAGGACCCGGGACGCCACGACCTGGGTGGCGGCTACCGCCGCGCTCGACAGCTGCTGGGCGAGCCGGTCCACGTCCAGGCCGAAGCGATCCAGGTAATCGCCGACGATCGGCCGGATCCTCTCGAGGAAGCGCAGAGGCGCGCGCACGTCGATGGCCCCGCTCGCCACCTGCTCCTGCAGCGCGATCACCTCCCGGGTCACCGCGAGCGCGATGAGGCCGAGCGGCACGACCACGAGGACGATGATCGCCAGCATGGTCAGCAGGGCCGCGAGCGCCGCCCGGCCCCGCAGCAGGCCCACGGAGCGCCGATGGAGCGGATGAAAGATCGTGGCCAGCACGGCGGCCCAGAACACGGGCATCAGGAAGTCGCGCACGAGCGCGAAGAACGCGATCGTCGTCAGGCCGACCAGCAGCAGGAACGAGACGTTCTGGATCGTCCGGCGCTGCATGCCTGGAGGGGCCTGCCGTGGGGCGGCCGTTCAGGCGGCGCGCGAGACGGACTGGGGGCCCGGCGCGCCGGTGGTGAGCGTCAGCACGTGCATCACGTCCTTGATGCTCAGGTAGCCCACCAGCTGCCCGTCGTCCAGCACGGCGAGGCGACCGACGCCGTTGCTCGACAGCTTCTCGAAGGCCTCCCACAGCGAGGCGCCGGGCGCGATCGTCAGGGCCGCGCTGAGCGGGAGCATGAGCTCCCGGACCGGCGTCACCGTCCACCGCTCGCGGGGGACGCGCTGGAGGTCGTGCACGCGCACGAGCCCGAGCGGCCGCCCCCCGTCGACGACCGGGAAGGACGTGACGTGATGGCGCCAGAAGAAGTCCTCGACGAGGGCATCGACCGACACCTCGGGGCTCACGTGGACGGCAGGGGACGTCATGGCATCGGCCACGGTCCGCGGCGCGAGCGAGCGGCGCAGGACGAGGTGCTGGTAGCTCGCGGCGGCCGCCTGCCGCAGGAACAGCCCGATGACCACGAACCACAGGCCGCCCAGGAACTGCCCGGTGAGCCCGCGCCAGACCCCGAGCACGATCAGGAGCAGCCCGAACGCGGCGCCCGCGCTGCTGGCCACCTGCGTGGCCCAGCGGAGATCGCCCTTCGCCTTCCACAGGGCCGCCCGCAGCACCCGCCCGCCGTCCAGCGGGAAGCCGGGCACGAGGTTGAAGAGGCCGACGACCACGTTGACGAGGACGAGGTACTGCATCGTCGCCGCCGCTGCCGGCCCGGGGTCCAGGACGGTGGCGGTCAGCAGGACGACGCCGGCGATGGCCAGGCTGGTGAGTGGCCCGACGATGGCCACCATCAGCTCCTCCCCGGGCCGCTCCGGCTCCCGCTCGAGCTGGGAGACGCCGCCGAAGACGTGGAGCGTGATGCTGCGCACCGGGATCCCGTAGCGCAGCGCCACCAGCGCGTGCGACAGCTCGTGGACGAAGACCGAGACGAACAGGAGCAGGGCGGCCAGGAGCGCGTTGGTCCAGTGCGCCCACGCCGAGACGTCCGGCAGCACCTGCGGGAAGTAGCCGACGGCCAGGCTCCACGCGATCAGGCCGTAGATGGCCAGCCAGCTCGCGTGGACCTGCACCGGGATGCCGCGGATCCGGAAGAGTGTCAGCGTCGCCGTCATGGTGGTCTCCTCGCCCGCGTTCTCGTCGTACCATACGCCCGGACCCGCGGAAACGCACGGCGCCCCGCGGTATCGGCCTTGCAACGTTGCCGACCCGGAGGGTTGATGGAACAGGCCAGGACCGCCGCAGTTCAGCGCTACCTCGGCGCCCGCAAGGCCATGGACCGCGCGGAGGCGGACGTGACCGCGATCGTGCGCGCGGTCGGCGACATCGCCAGGGCGCTGGAGCACTGGCCGCGCGTGCACGTCACCAACATCGGCGCCGGGTTCCCGAAAGAGGTGGTCACGAGCGGCCAGGCCCTCGATGCTCGTCGCTGGCCCACCCCGGCCGCGCTCGCCGAGGCACTCGTCGCGTGGCACGAGGCCCGGGAGGCGGCCTTCGCCGCCTGGGATGCGCTTCCCGCCACGGCGCGGCACGATCTGCCCGGCCCACCCTGAACCGGCCCGCAAGGCCGCCGCGCCGATCGGCGTGATGGTGTACGGCTTGCGCGCCGGGTGACGATGGGCACGAGAGCACCACGACGTCCCGGCGGGCGAGGAGAGGCGCTGCGATGAGCAAGGGAAAGCAACCGCGCAAGCCCGCGAAGCGGCGCGCGCAGGGCGCGGAACGCCAGCGCCGCAAGACGAAGGCCCCGGCGCCTGCGCCCCGTCCCCGGCGCCGCGCCGCGGCCTCGCCGCCTCCGGCGCCGCCTCCAGCCGTGCCAGCGGTTCCGGTCCCGCCCGCCGACGTCGTCGTTCACGGCGAGGCGCGCGATCTGCACGCGGCCGAGCCGCCGGTCCTCGGCGACATCCCGTGGAGCTACGGCCAGAACCGCGTGACGGCGATGGCGGTCGACCCGTACTGGATGTTCGTCTACTGGGAGGTCACCGACGACGCGATCGAACAGGCGCGAGAGCGGGCGGGCGCGTCCGCCGGCGACTGCCTGCTCCGCGTGTACGACACCACGTACCGTCTGTTCGACGGCTTCAACGCGAGCTGGCACGTCGACGTTTCCGTCTACCGGCCGGCGAACAACCACTACGTGGCGATGGCGAAGCCCGGGTCCACCTTCCACGTGGACATCGGCGTGCGCGGGCCCGACGGCGCGTTCGCTCCGATCGCGCGCTCCGGCGCCGTCGAGATGCCCCGCGATGCCGTCTCGCCGGACGGCGCCGTCGAGTGGATGACGGTGGCGCACGAGGCGCCGGCGTCCCCGCCCTACCGGCACCGCTTCGCGCCCCGGCCCGGCCAGGTCGCGCCGCCCGCGCCGCCCGCGTCACTCCACGAGGCGGAGGCCGAGCACGTGCTCCAGGCCCTCGCCAGCGAGGGATGGACGCGCGTCGAGTGGACGGAGACGGTGATGGGCGGGCGGACCGTGCGCTGGGTGCAGTGGACGGGACCGGTGCGCCGCGAGGAATGGCGCTTCCATCACGTCGAGATCCTGCTTCACGGGGAGCGGGAGGTCACCCGGTGGGAAGGCGGCGAGCGCGTGGTGCTCGGCCCGTGGACGGTGACGGTCTCCGGGCTCGAGCCGGACGGGGGCCGGCAGATCCTGGACCGCTGGGCGATCCACCACTCCTGGGTGACGGACGGCGGCGCCGTACGGGTGGAGACGGCGCCGATCGTGCGCCGGATCCTGGAGGCCTATCGCCTCGGCATCGACCCCCGCGCCTTCCCGGCCGGGCCCGTCGGCGGCAGCGAGGCGCTCCTGGCGGGCGCGAGCGAGTGGCAGTGGCTCGCCGCCAGCGAGTGGCGATGGGCGGGGGCCAGCGAGCGGTGGCTCGGGGGCGCCTCCGAGGCGGCCTTCGCCGGCGCCAGCGAGCTCGCCTGGCGCGGGGCCAGCGAGCGCTGGTGGGCGGGCGCGAGCGAATGGCTCCGGATGGGCGCGAGCGAGTGGGCGAGCGCGGGCGGCAGCGAGTGGCGGTTCGCCGGCGCCAGCCGCTTTCCCGGCGCCAGCGACCTCCCCGGGGCGAGCGAGGGCCGACGTTGACGCGAGGCCATCTCGCCATCGTCCTGCATGCCCACCTGCCCTACGTCCGGCACCCGGAGGACGAGCACTTCCTCGAGGAGCACTGGTTCTACGAGGCCATGACGGAGACGTACATCCCCCTCGTGCACGTCTTCGAGAGCCTCGTGCGCGACGACGTCGACTTCCGTCTCACGCTCTCGCTCTCGCCGACGCTGGTCGCGATGATGCGCGACCCGCTGCTCCTCGGGCGGTACGCGCGTCGGCTGGACCTGCTCGTCGACCTCGGCCACCGCGAGGTCGAGCGGACGCGCGGGGACGACCGCTTCCATCCTCTCGCCGCGATGTACCGCGACCGGATGATCCAGGCGCGCGACACGTTCCGCCGGCACGAGGGCGACCTGACGCGCGCCTTCCGGGCTCTGCAGGACGCGGGCCGGCTCGAGCTGATCACGTGCAACGCGACCCACATGTTCCTGCCGCTCGCCGACCGCAACTGGGCCGTCTGCCACGCGCAGATCGAGCTGGCCGCCCGCGAGCACGCGCGCCACTTCGGCCGCCGGCCGCCCGGGATGTGGCTCGCGGAGTGCGGCTACGTGCGGGGCGTGGACGAGTTGCTCCGCGACTCCGGGATCCGGTACTTCTTCGTGGACAGCCACGGGCTGCTCTTCGCCGACCGGCGGCCCGTCCACGGCGTGTACGCGCCGATGTACTGTCCGACCGGCGTGGCCGCGTTCGGACGGGACACCGAGAGCGCCAAGCAGGTCTGGAGCGCCCAGGAGGGCTATCCGGGCGACGGAGCGTACCGCGAGTACTACCGCGACATCGGCTACGATCTGCCCCTCGACGACGTCCGCCCGTACGTCCACCCCTCCGGCATCCGGCAGAACACCGGCTTCAAGTACCACCGGATCACCGACCGCCGGGCGCCGCTCGACCGGAAGGCGCCGTACGATCCGGCCGCCGCGCGCGAGCGCGCCGCCGCGCACGCGGGCAACTTCCTCTTCAACCGGGAGCGGCAGATCGAGTTCCTGGCGGGGCGGATGGACCGCCCGCCGGTCGTCGTCGCCCCCTACGACGCCGAGCTGTTCGGGCACTGGTGGTTCGAGGGCCCGCTGTTCCTCGACATGCTCTTCCGCAAGATGCAGTACGACCAGGAGGTCGTGGCGCCGACGACGCCGTCCGAGTACCTGGCCCGCCATCCCAGCAACCAGGTGGCGACGCCCTGCACCTCGTCGTGGGGCTACAAGGGCTACGGGGAGGTCTGGCTGAACGGCAGCAACGACTGGATCTACCGCCACCTGCACACGATGGGCGAGCGGATGGTGGCCCTCGCCCACCGGTTCCCGGACGCCGACGGCCTGCGGCGGCGTGCGCTCAACCAGGCCGCCCGCGAGCTGCTGCTGGCGCAGGCGAGCGACTGGGCGTTCATCATGAAGATGGGGACGACGACGCCCTACGCCGTCCGCCGCACCTGCGACCACGTGAACCGCTTCAACGCCCTCCACGACGCGCTCCAGGGCGGCCGCATCGCGGAGTCCTGGCTCCAGGAGATCGAGGGCCGGGACAACCTCTTCGCCGACCTCGACTACCGGATCTACACGCGCTGACGCTCGCCCGTCAGGGCGGCCACGTCGTCGTGCCGAGCACCCGGCCGTTCCCGTCGAAGAGCCGGGCGGTGAGGCCGTCCCGGTCGACGGACAGCTCGCCGAAGGTAGGGGTCCCCCCGTGCGCCAGGTGCACCTGCGTTCCCAGCCCCGCGGCGGGCGGTTCCGGGGACTTCGCGCGAGCCGCCAGCGGGCCCGCGACGAGCTCGTGCACCACGAGCCCGGCCCACGGGCGATGCGTCATGAAGGCACCGAAGTGCACGTCGGCCGCGAGAACGACGAGCCGGTCGACGCCGCGCTCCTGCAGCGCGCGCAGGATGGTGTCGCGCTCGGACGCGAAGCCCGTGACCCACCCGAGGACGCTGCGACCCGCCCAGGAGTCGGCGAACGGCCAGCCCTTCGGGATGGACAGCGGGACGCTCGAGACGAGCACCTTCCACCGGGCGGTGGATCCCGCCACCGCGTCGAGCAGCCAGCGGCGCTGCGCCTCCCCCAGCATGGTCTTGTCCGGCCCGTCGGGCCGCCAGTTCGGGCTGCGGTAGCCCCGCGTGTCGAGCACGAAGATCTCCAGCAGCCCGCCCCAGCGGAGGCTCCGGTAGAGCCGTCCCACCTCGCCCGGCGGCGCGGCGACCGGCCAGTAGTCGAGGAACGCCTGCCGGCCGATCGCGGCGAGCGGCTCCGACGGTCCGGCGAAGTTGTTCCGCACGTCGTGGTCGTCCCAGATGGCCGACACCGAGGTGCGGCGCAGCAGCCGCTGCACGGCCGGATCCGCGCGGTTGTAGCGGTGCCTGGCGCGGAAGCCTTCCAGGGTCGTCGCCACGAACGCGGCGCCCGGCACCGCCGGGGGGTGACACACGTGGTCGGCGTAGATGGTGTCGCCCACGAGCAGGACGAGGTCCGGACGCCGCTCGGCGATCGCGTCCACCGCCCGCCAGCCCTGCGGGGTGCGGCAGTGGCCGCGAGCGCCGAGATCGCCGCTCCACGCCAGCCGCACCGGCGCCGGGGCGTCCGGTGCGGGCGCGGTCAGGAACGTGCCCTCCACCGTGCTCCCGCCGGCGCGGAGTCGGTAGCGATACCGGCGCCCCGGCTCGAGGCCCCCGAGCGTCACGTGCGCCCGGCCGCCCTCGCCGGCGATCAGCCGCCCGCCGCCGACGGCCGGCGCGGCGGGCTCGAGCCGGAGGTCGACCGGTCCCGGCACCGGCGCCTCCACCCAGAGTCGCGCGGTGCTCGCGGTGACGTCTCCGACCGTCACCAGCAGGCCGGCCGCGACGGGCGTCGGGGCCAGGAGTACCAGCAGGAGCCCCAGGACCGGACCGGTCATAGCTGCCCGCGGATCGGGATGGTGAGCAGCCCCAGCGTCTTGAGCCAGAACCCGCGCTGCCGCCAGTCCTCGTAGGTCATCCGCCGGCTCCCCCGCACGTCCTCCCGGAAGAGGCGGGCGAGCAGGCCGGCAACCGCCGCGTCGTGGACGACGACGTTCAGCTCGTCGTTGAGGGCGAAGGATCGCGGGTCGAGGTTCGTGCTGCCGATCGTCGCCCACACGCTGTCGACGACCATCGTCTTGGCGTGCAGCGGCCGCGCCTCGTAGGCGTGGACGACCACGCCGGCCTCGAGCAGCGGGCCGAGGCTCGCGCGTCCGGCGGCGAAGACGAGCCGGTTGCTCGGGCGTGCCGGGACGAGGATTTCCACGAGCACGCCGCGGCGCGCGGCCGCGACCAGCGCCGCCGTCAGCCGCTCATCGAGCACCACGTACTGGTTGGTGATGGCGATCGAGCGCCGGGCGGAGGCGATCGCGAACAGGTAGAGCGTGTGCAGGCTGTAGTTCCCGGCTGCCGGCGCGCCACCGACCACCTGGGCGTCCACCGTCCCCGCCGGCAACAGGAACGGGTAGTAGTCCTCGCCGGCCAGCAGGACACCGGTCGCCTCGAGCCAGTGCTCGGCGAAGGCGCCCTGGAGCCAGCGCACGACCGGACCTTCGAGCCGGGCGTCCGTCTCGCGCCAGCGATCCTGCCGGTCGGCGATGCCGAGCCACCGTGTGTCCACGCCGGAGCCGCCCGTGAACCCCACGCGGCCATCGACGACCAGGATGCGTCGATGGTTCCGGTGGTTCCACCGTAACAGCGTCGACAGCCGCAGCGGGCGGAAGATCGCGAACCGGCAGCCGGCGCCCTCCAGCAGTGCCCGGTACTCGTCGGGCAGCCAGCGCACGCCCCAGCCGTCGATCAGGACGTGGACGGCGACGCCGGCCCGGCAGCGCTCGGCCAAGGCGTCGGCCAGCACGCGCGAGATGGCCGCCGGCTTGTACAGGAACTGCTCGTACGTGATCGTGCGCCGCGCCGACGCGATGGCGGCCAGCATCGCGGGGAAGATCTCGGGACCGTCGACGAGGACGTCGACGGCGTTGCCGGGGACGACCGGCGAGGCGGCGACCGCGGCGAGGGCGGCACCCCAGGCCGGGGTGTGAATCGCGACTGCGGGCAGGACGCGCGCCGGAGGAACGCTGGCGCATCCGGCCGCTGCCAGCAGCGCGACGACCCCGAGGCATCGACCCCATCCGCGCCCCTCGCTCCGCCTCATCCCCTCCCCGCACGCTGATCCTGCCACGGCGCGCACGCCATCCGCGGGACGGACCCAGCTAAGCCTTTGTTTCTGTTGCTTCTGGTCGACCATGCCCCTACCATCTGTATAGATGCGCGGATTCGAGGTGGCCCATCCTGACATCCAGGCCCTGTTGCCGCAGCGGATCAGCCGTCTGGGGCTCAAGCTGGAAGGCTCGCCCATGGAGCGCTACGTCAACGAGCTCTACCGTGAGCTCGAGCGCAAGGGCCTCAAGCACTTCCGGCCGCCGACCTATCTCACCGATGAGTGGGGGTGCCCGTCGGAAGAGCCGATCATCGGCATCCCGTTCTACCTGACGGACCCCAAGCTGGCCCAGCTCGAGAAGGTCCTCGACGACCTGGAGGACGAGCGGGAGATCCGGATGTACCTGCGCCACGAGTCGGGCCACGCCTTCAACTACGCCTACAAGCTCTACGAGACGCCCGAGTGGCGCGAGCTGTTCGGCCCCTTCAACCGCCCCTACCGGGACCGGTACCGCCCGGTGCCGTTCGACCGGAACTACGTGCGCCACATCGAGGGCTGGTACGC
>JAICGY010000070.1 GCA_025922915.1 Candidatus Methylomirabilota bacterium
AGGTCGAGCGTCCGGCCGCTCGCGAGCGCGAGGACACGGCTGGCCGCCTCGAGGACGAGGGCGACGAGCAGCCCCGCCCACCACCAGGCCACGCGGGCCGGCATCCGGTGCGCGCTCCAGGCGCCGCCGGCCGGGAGACGCGGGTCGCTCGCGTTCCACAGCTCGCGCAGCGGCCGGAGCAGCATGGCGCCGGGGAGGAGCAGCGTCCGCATCGCGTCACGCGGAGCATACCGGAGCCCGGTGGCGCCCAGGGCCAGGAGGTTGTCGTGCGCCCGCCGGACCCAGCGCAGGACCACGACGGCCGTGCCCGCCCAGAGCACCCCCTGAGCGGCGCGCAGCACGGCGACCTGGCTCAGGTGCGCGGCGAGCAGCGGCCGGTAGTCGGCCTTGCCGGCGAGCGCCCGCCAGACGAGCTCGACGAAGACGAAGGCGGCCCAGAGGACGAGCCACGCGAGGACCAGGTGCAGGACGAGGCATCCCACGACGGCCAGCGTCAGCCGCCGCGTGGCCGGGAACGGATGCGGGTACGCGCGCGGCAGCATGCGCGCGGAGGCCGGTCAGGCGACGAGCGCGCGCTGGAGCGCCAGCACCGCCAGCCGGGCCACGAGCAGCCAGAGCAGCGACACCAGCCAGATCCAGCGCTCGGGCACCCGGCCGGCGGTGAGGGCCCGGCTCACGCGGTAGGGCGGCGCGGTGGCGACGAGGAACACCTGCCACACCGCGTTCCCCGGGTTCCGGACGAAGGGGCGCATGACCAGCCGGCCGACGATCAGCCACATGGCCGTAGCGAGCAGGAAGTTGAGCGCGTAGAACAGGACGGTCACGCGGCGTTGGCGCGCCGGGGCGCCGGGCGCCGCCGGGGAGCCGCCCCGACGGCGTCCGGCGCCACGCTCGCTCCGGCTACTCGACGCCCGCCACTTTCAGCGTCGTGCCCCGCGGATAGCGCACGCTCTCGACCAGCTCCTGGGTCTGCCGGTCGGGCGGCGGGTACATGAGCGAGACGGCCCAGATCACGAGGAACCCGACGGGCACGCCGATCACGCCCGCGCCGATCTCCTTGATGCCGAACAGGTAGATGCCCCAGTTCCGCCCCAGCACGATCAGGACGAGGGCGGTGAGGAACCCGACCACCATGCCGGCGATCGCGCCCTGCTTGTTGGCGCGCTTCCAGAAGATGCCCATGACGAGGGCCGGGAAGAAGCCGGAGCCGGCGAGCGCGAAGGCGTAGGCGACGACGGCCACGATGATGTTGATGCGGAACGTGGCCACGTAGGCGCCGGCGACCGCGGCGACGACGAGGAGGATGCGTGCCGTCGTCAGCCGCTTCACGATGGAGGCGTGGGGGTTGACGATCTTGTAGTAGAGGTCGTGGGACAGCGCGTTCGAGATCGTCAGCAGCAGCCCGTCGGCGGTGGACAGCGCCGCGGCCAGGCCCCCCGCCATCACGAGCCCCGTCACCACGAACGGCAGGCCCGCGATCTCCGGGGTGGCGAGCACCACGAAGTCGGTCGACTTGATGACGAAGTCGGTGAGCTGCAGGACCCCGTCGCCGTTCTTGTCCACGATGTCGAAGAGCCCCAGGCTGTTCGTCGGCGTGCCGAGGATGCTGTCGCCCCACCGGCTGACCCACTGGGGCAGCTCGGTCACCTTCCGGCCGATGACGTCGGTGAGGACGGTCCACTTCGCGAACGCGGCGTACGCCGGCGCCGTGAAGTAGAGCAGGAAGATGAAGAAGAGCGACCAGCCCACGGAGTCGCGCGCCTGCTTCACCGACGGCGTGGTGTAGTAGCGCATGAGGATGTGGGGCAGGCCGGCGGTGCCGACCATCATGCAGAAGCACAGCGCGAACCAGTTGAGCATCCCGCCGGGTGCCATGTCGACCCACAGCTTCTGCACCCCGAGCTGCTGCTCGATCGTGGTGATCTCGCGGAGCACCTGCCCGTAGGTGAACTCGGGCAGCGGCACCGCGAAGTGCTTCCAGGAGAGCATCGCCACCGGCGTGATGTAGGCGATGATCAGGATGATGTACTGCGCCACCTGCGTCCACGTCACCGCCCGCATGCCGCCCAGCATGGAGCAGACGAGGATGCCGGCCAGCCCGACGAAGGCGCCGACGTTGAAGTCCAGGCCGAGGAAGCGGCCCATGATGATGCCGACGCCGGTGATCTGCGCGATCAGGTAGGTGAAGGAGGCGCCGATCGCCATGAGGAGGCCGACGACCCGCGCCGCGTTGCCCCCGTACCGGAGGGCGAGGAAGTCGGGGATCGTGTACGCGCCGAACTTGCGCAGGAAGGGCGCGAGGAAGATCGCGAGCAGCACGTAGCCGCCCGTCCAGCCCGACACGTAGGCCAGGCCGTCGTAGCCGGTGGCGTAGAGGGCGCCCGCCATCGAGATGAACGAGGCCGCGCTCATCCAGTCCGCGCCCGTCGCCATGCCGTTGAAGAAGGCGGGCACGCCGCGGCCGGCGACGTAGTACTGGTCGGGCCGGGCCGTCCGCGAGAGGATGCCGATGAGCGCGTACACGCCGATCGTGACGACCAGGTAGGTGTAGGCGATGCCCCGGTTCGGGATGAGCTGGGCGTACTCGGCGAGCGCCAGCAGGATGGTGAAGAGGACGAAGGCGCCGGTGTAGATGGCGAAGATCTTGCCCCAGCTCATACCTCGTCCTCCTGCAGACCGTACTTGCGGTCGAGCCGGTTCATGAACACGGCGTACCAGACGATCAGGACGATGAAGATGGCGAGCGACCCCTGCCCCGCGAACCAGTAGGAGACGGGGAAGCCGAGGATGACGACCTGGTTCAGCCAGCGATGGAGCACGAGGGGACCGACCCACGACACGAACCACAGCACCAGGATGATCCACGTGATGCGGGACGTCTCTTCCCAGTAGGCCTGCCGGGTCTTCTCGTCGATTTCCGCGCTCATCCTCGCTCTCCGTCGATCCCCTCCCCGGGCTCCCGTCCGGGGGTTGCTGGACACCGCACGGGTCGCCACGCACGGCCGGCGCGGCGACGTCAGGACAGCGACGACACCGGACCCGCTGGAAGGCACGCGACGTGCCAGGCCGGCGCACGTGTAACTGCGCGATACTGCGGGGCGTGCGCCGTGCGCCCGGTCGCCGCGATTGGTCCGGATACCAACCTCCTTGGTATCGAGGCCTGACGCGCCGCGCCAACCGCTCCATCGCGCAGCGTCCCCGGCGGGCCGGTTTAGAATGGGCCGCGATCGCCCCTGGTCTCCGTCGAGCCCCCGGCGTCGCGCGTCGAGCGGAGGACACGATGCTGAGTCTGTTCGTCGTCTGCCTGGTCTTCTGGCTGCTGCTGTCCGGTCACGGGGACGTCTTCCACGTCACGGCCGGGGCGGCGGCGGCGGCGCTGGTCGTCTGGCTCAACCGGGCCGACGGGACGATCGGCGCCGTGCTGCAGGCCCTGCCGAGGCTGGCGCTGCACCTGCCGTGGCTGGTGGCGAAGATCGTCCGCGCCAACCTGGACGTCGCGCGCCGGGTCCTCGACCCCCGCCTGCCGATCGAGCCGGCGGTGCACCGCATTCACGCCCCCCTCCGGAACGACACCGCGATGACGACGCTGGCGAACTCCATCACCCTGACGCCGGGCACCGTGACCCTCGACGTCGAGGGCGAGGTCCTCGTCGTCCACGCCCTCACGGCCTCCGCGGCGCAGGAGCTCGCCGGCGGGGCCATGACCGCGCGCGTGGAGCGGCTGTTCGGGACGGCGCGGTGACCGCCCTCTTCCTGGCCGCCGCCCTCGCCCTCCTCCTGCTGGCACTGGTCTACGTCCACCGGATCGCGGTCGGCCCCACGGTGTTCGACCGGATCCTCGGGGTGAACGCGTTCGGCACGACGACCACGGTCGTGCTGCTGCTGACCGGGGCCGTCTTCGACCGGGTCGACATGTTCGTCGACATCAGCCTCGGCTACGCGATCCTCTCGTTCGTCGGCTCGCTGGCGGCCGCCCGGTACTTCGAGCGCACGCGGACCCAGCGGTGAGCGCCCTGGTCGGCGCCTGCCTGGCGGCCGGGCTCTTCTTCCACGGGGTCGCGGCGCTCGGCGTGCTGCGGATGCCGGACTTCTACACGCGCCTGCACGCCGTGAGCAAGGCGGAGACCCTGGGCGTCGTCCTCACCCTCGCCGGGGTCGCGGCCGCGAGCGACAGCGTGCTCACCGCCGTGAAGATCGCGTTCGTGGCCATGTTCCTCTTCCTGGCCAATCCGACCGCGACGCACGCCCTCGGCCGCGCGGCCTTCCGGCTCGGCGTGCCGCCGTGGACGGGGGAGCCCGAGCCCGACCGGTGAGCGAGTCGCTGCTCGCCGCCCTTCTGGCGCTGCTCGTGGTGCCGGCGCTGCTGGCCATCCACGCCGGCGACCTGCTCCTGGCCACGCTGACGCTCGGGGGATACGGGTTCGCGATGGCGCTCACCTGGGCGGCGCTCGGCGCCGTCGACGTGGCGTTCACCGAGGCCGTGGTCGGGGCCGGCGCCACGACCGTGCTGATGCTCGCCGCCCTCCTGCGCACGACGCGGCGCCGCTCGCCCCTGCCCGGCCGCCTGCGCTGGGCGGCGCTGCTCGTGGTGGGAACGGTCGGGCTGGCCCTCGGCGCGGTGACGGCCGCGCTGCCCCCGTGGGGCGACCCGGACACCCCGGCCGCCGTGCACGTCTCGCCCCGGTACCTCACCTCGGCGGTGGCGGAGACCGCCACGCCGAACGTCGTCACCGCCGTCCTCGCCGACTACCGGAGCTACGACACGCTGATCGAGACCGTCGTCATCGTGACAGCGGGGCTCGGCTGCTGGCTCCTGCTCGGCCCCCGGTCCCGATGATCGAGCGCCACGAGTCGGTCGTGGTGACGACGTTCGTGCGCGTCCTCGTCCCGCTGGCCCAGCTGTTCGGGCTGTACGTGCTGGTGCACGGCCACGAGAGCCCGGGCGGCGGGTTCCAGGCAGGCGTGATCCTCGGGGCGAGCTACATCCTCGTGGCCCTCGCGCTGGGCCGCGAGGCCCTCGAGGAGCG
The DNA here is from genome assembly GCA_025922915.1 of Candidatus Methylomirabilota bacterium. GTDB lineage: Bacteria > Methylomirabilota > Methylomirabilia > Rokubacteriales > CSP1-6 > JAICGY01. The sequence continues at coordinate 5,028 of JAICGY010000070.1, forward strand.
GGTGAACGAGCGGGCGTGCGTGGCGCTGGCGGCCGGCGGCGTGCTGCTCTACGTCGCGACGGGCGCCGTCGGCTTCGCGGGCACGGCGTTTCTCGACTATGCCGCCCTGCCCGGTCCGGGCTCGCCCGTCCGCGCCCGCTGGCTCGGGATCTTGCTGATCGAGATCGGAGTGGCGCTCGCGGTGGCGGCGACGCTCGTCCTGATCTTCTGCCGCCTCGCCGCCCGGGATGCCGAGACGTGAGCGGCGGCGGGCTCGGGATCCTGCCGTACTGGGCCGCGATCGCCCTGCTCATGATCGGGCTGTACACGACGGTGGCGCACCGGAACCTCATGAAGAAGCTCATCGGCATGACGGTGTTCCAGACCGCCATCATCCTGTTCTTCCTGCTCCTCAGCGTGAAGCGCCGGGCGACGCTGCCGATCCTCGCCGGCCCCCCCGATGCCGCCGCGTACATGAATCCCCTGCCGCACGCGCTCATGCTCACCGCCATCGTGGTCATGGTGGCCACCACGGGGGTGGCGCTCGCGATCCTGGTCCGCGTGCACGCGCGCTACGACTCGATCGAGGAGGACGTGATCGCCGCCCGGGTCGCGACCGAGCACCCCGACGGGCCGGCCGGCCCCTGATGCGCGGCCACCTGCCGGTCCTGCCGCTGCTCCTGACCCTCGTGGGCGCCATGGCGACGCCGATCGTCGCCCTCGTCGCGCCCCGCGCCGCCAGCGGGCTGGCCGTCGGCGCCGCCGCCGCCGCCGCCCTCGCCGCGCTCGGCGGGCTGGCCGACGTGCTGGTCGCCGGCCCGCGGCGCTACGCCCTGGGCGGCTGGCCGGGGCCCTGGGGCATCGAGCTCGTCCTGGATCCGCTCAGCGGGTTCGTGGGGGTGGTGGTGGCCGGCGTCGGAACGGCGGCGCTGCTCGCCGGCGCCGGGGGCGCCCGCCGCGTCTACGGAGACGCCGCGCCCACGTTCCATGCCCTCGCCCTGGTGGCGCTGACCGGCTACCTCGGTATCGTGGCGAGCGGGGACCTCTTCAACGTGTTCGTGTTCCTCGAGATCGCCGCCATCTCGAGCTACGCGCTCGTGGCCAGCGGCGGCGGGCCCGGCCTCGTGGCCGCGTTCCGCTACGCCGTGCTGGGCACCGTGGGCGCATCGTTCTACCTGCTCGGCGTGGCGCTGCTCTACGCGCTCACCGGCTCCCTCAACATGGCGGACCTCGCCGCGCGGCTGCCCGCGCTCGCCCAGTCGCCGCTCCTCACCGGGGGCGCGGCGCTGATCGTGGTCGGCCTCGCCATCAAGATGGCCCTCTTCCCGCTGCACGGCTGGCTGCCGGACGCCTACACGCACGCGCCGTCGCCGGTGACGGCGCTGCTGCCCGCGGTCGGGACCAAGGCCGCCGCCTACGCGCTCGCCCGGATCCTGCTCTCCGTGCTCGGGGGCGGCGACCTGCCGCTCGCGATGCTCCTCGCGTGGACGGGCGCGGTCGCCGTCGTCGTCGGCGGCGTGCTGGCGGCCCGGCAGCAGGACGCGCGGCGACTCCTCGCGTACTCGAGCGTCAGCCAGATGGGCTACATCGCGATCGGGCTCGGCCTGGCCGGCACCTCCGCGCTCGCCGGGGCGTACCTGCACATGCTCGGTCACGCGCTGGCGAAGGGCGCCCTCTTCATCGGCGTCGGGGCGCTCCTGCTCGCCGGACGCCGGCCGGCGCTGGCCGCCCTCGGCCTCGGCCCCCGGCAGCCGGTCCTCGGCGCCTGCCTCGTCGTCGCCGCGCTCTCGATGGTGGGCGTGCCGCCCGCCCTCGGATTCTTCTCGAAGTGGTACCTCCTGGAGGGCGCCGTCGCGGCCGGGCAGCCGGGGCTCGTGGGCGCCATCCTGCTCGGCAGCCTGCTCGCCCTCGTGTACATGTACCGGCTCACGGGAGCGGTGTGGTTCGGGGAGTCCGGTGCGCTGCCCGTGGCCGCCACGCCGCGGCCCGTGCTGGCCGTGCTCGTGGTCCTGGCCGTCGCCACCCTCGGCCTCGGCCTCGTGAGCGGCCCGCTCGTCGACCGGATCCTGATCCCGGCCGCCGTGCTGACGACGGCCGCGGCGGGGCCATGACGGCCTCGGTGCTGCCGGGCCTCACGCTGCTCCCGGCGGCGCTCGCGGTGCCGCTGATCCTGCTCTCGCGGCGACGCCCGGCGCTGCGGGACACGTGGAGCGTGGTCGCCGCCCTCGCCCAGACCGCGGTGGTGCTGGCGATGCTTCCCGGCGCCGCCACCGGCGCCGTGCTGGTCTGGCAGCCCGTCGACCTGGTGCCGGGGATCCCGCTGCTGCTGCGGGCGGACCGGCTCGGCACGCTCTTCGCCGCGGTGGCGTCGGCACTGTGGGTGCTCACCACGATCTACTCGATCGGGTACGTGCGGGCGGTGGACGAGCGCTCGCAGACCCGGTACTTCGCCGCGTTCGCCGTCTGTCTCCTCGCGACCGCAGGGCTGGCGCTGGCCGGCAACCTGCTCACCTTCGTGGTGTTCTTCGAGATGCTCACCGTCGCCGCCTATCCGCTCGTCGTCCACAAGGGCACGCCGGAGGCGGGGGCGGCCGGGCGCGTCTACCTCGCGTACACCCTCACCGGCGGCGCGGCGCTCCTCGGCGCCGTGGTCTGGACCCACGCCGTGGCGGGGCGGCTCGACTTCGTGGCGGGCGGCCTGCTGCCGGCGGGAACGCCGGCGGCCGTCGTGTGGGGTCTCTTCCTGCTGTTCCTGGTCGGGTGCGGCGTCAAGGCGGCGATCGTCCCCCTGCACGCCTGGCTGCCGATCGCGATGATCGCGCCCACGCCCGTGAGCGCCCTCCTGCACGCCGTGGCGGTGGTGAAGGCCGGCGTGTTCGGGATCGTGCGCGTGACGGGCTTCGTCCTCGGGCCCGACCTCCTCGCGTCCTCCGGCGCCGCCACGCTGCTGGCGGCGCTGGCCCTCGTGACGATCCTCGCCGGCTCGCTGGTGGCGCTGGCCCAGGACAACCTGAAGCGCCTGCTCGCCTTCTCGACGATCAGCCAGCTGTCCTACGTGGTGCTCGGCGCCGCGCTGGGCACCCCCGACGCCGTGGCGGGGAGCGTGTTCCACATCGCGGCCCACGCCGTGCTCAAGATCACCCTGTTCTTCTGCGCCGGCGCGCTGTACGCGGCCGCGCACGTCGAGCGCGTGAGCGAGATGCGCGGCGTCGGCTGGCGCATGCCCGTCACGATGGGCGCCTTCGCGCTGGCGGCCGCCCTCCTGGCCGGTCTGCCGCCGGGGGCCGCCTTCGTGAGCAAGTGGCGGCTGCTGCAGGGGGCCGCCGACGCGGGGGTCTGGCTCGCGGTCGCCGCCCTCCTCGCCAGCACGCTGCTGAACGTCGCCTACTTCGCGCCGGTCGTGGTCCGGGCGTTCGCGGGCGGGGCGGGGGCGAAGGTCGAGGAGGCGCCGGCCACCATGGTGGTGCCGCTGGCGATCACGGCCGTCGCCGGGCTCGCGATGGGGCTCGCCCCGGCGTGGCCCTGGCCGCTGCTCCCGATGGCGCGCGCCATCGCGGCGAGCGTGCTCGGCCCGTGAACCGTCGCGTCCTGACCGCCGTCGCCACCGTCGCGCTCGTGGCCGTGGAGGTCGTCGCCGCCCCCGGGCACGTTCCGGGGCTCGGCGCGCTCGCCGGCCTCGCCGGCGGCTTCGCGCTCGTCGGGATCGCGAAGGCGCTGGGCAAGGCGGGCCTGCAACGCCCGGAGCCTCCCGATGAGTGAGCTGGCCCATCCTGCCTGGCCGCTTTTGGCGGGGGCGGCGGTGGCCGCCGTCGCGCCGCTCCCGGTCCGCCGGCTCGTGGCCCTCCTGGCCCCGCTCGTCGCCCTGGTCCTCGCGTGGCGGCTCCCCGACGGCGCGGCGGTGGGCGGCGCGCTCATGGGCTTGCCGCTGATCGCGCTCCGCGCGGACGCGCTCGCGCGCGTCTTCGCGATCGTCTTCGCGCTCGCGGCCGGCCTGGGCGCCCTCTACGGGCTTGAGCCGGCGCGGCAACGGCTCCTCGCCGCCGGCCTCGCGGCGGCGGCCGCCGCCGAGGGGATCGTGCTGGCGGGCGACTGGGTCACGCTCTACCTCGCCTGGGAAACCCTGGCCGTCGCCTCCTTCGTGCTCGTCACCGACGGCCGCACGGCGCGCGCGTGGCGCAGCGCGCTCGGCTACCTGCTCGTGCACGCGCTCGGCGGCGCCCTGCTGCTCGCGGGCGTCGTCTGGCACCTCGCCTCGGGCGGCGACCCGCGGATCGGTCCGCTGGCGCTGGACGGTCCCGGCTGGCTGGTGCTGCTCGCGTTCGCCGTCAACGCGGCGGTGCCCCCGCTGCACGCCTGGCTCACCGACGCCTATCCCGAGAGCTCGCCGGCCGGGACGGTGCTGCTGTCGGCATTCGCGACCAAGGCCGCGGTGTACGCGCTGCTGCGCGTCTTCGCCGGCCAGGAGGTGCTGGTCTGGGCGGGGACGGCAATGGCGCTCTACGGCGTCGTGTACGCGGTGCTCGCCACCGACATCCGCCGGCTGCTCGCCTACCACATCGTCAGCCAGGTGGGATACATGGTGGCGGGGGCCGGCATCGGCACCGCGCTCGCCGTGAACGGGGCGGCCGCCCACGCCTTCTGCCACATCATCTACAAGGCGCTGCTCCTGATGGGCGCCGGCGCCGTGGTGCACGCGACCGGCCGCGGCCGCCTCCCCGACCTCGGCGGGCTCGCCCCGCACATGCCCGCCACGCTCGCGCTCTACATGGTGGGAGCGCTCTCGATCTCGGGGGCGCCGCTGCTCAACGGCTTCGTCAGCAAGTCACTGGTCCTCGCCGCCGCCGAGGCGACGCACCGGGACACCGCCTACTGGCTGCTGACGCTGGCGTCGGTCGGGACCTTCCTCTCCACGGGGCTCAAGCTGCCGTGGTTCACGTTCGGCGGCGCGCCGGCGGCGCGGCCGGCGGCCGCCCTCCCCCGCCCGATGCTGGCGGCGATGACCCTGGCCGCGGCGCTCTGCCTCCTGCTCGGGGTCGCGCCCGGCCTGCTCTACGCGCTGCTCCCCTTCCCCGTCGCGTACGCGCCGTACACCGCGGGCCACGTGCTCGAGTCGCTGCAGATCCTGGCCGGCACGACGCTGGCGTTCCTGCTCCTCAAGGAGACGCTGCACGGTGCGGCCAGCCGGACCCTCGACGTCGACGTCCTCTACCGCGCTGCCGGCCGCCTCCTGCGCGACGGGCTCGCGCCTGCGCTCGCGCGCGTCGCCGACGCCGCCGAGGCCCTCTCCTACGCCCTCGTCGCCCGCCAGCTGCCGGCGCCCGACTTCCGCCTCGGCGTCCCCATCGGCTACGCCGTCCTCATCACCCTCCTCACGCTCGGCCTCACCCTCCTCGCCTGGTGACGAAGCGGATGCTCAGCCGGGACGCGGGAGGCCGCATGCGTACATGACCGGAGCTCGCCGCCACGCCCAGGGGCGCGGGGCCGGGCGCGCTAGTCCTCGTCGTACTGGCGCTTGAGGGCGGCCACGACGGCCGGGTCGGCGAGGGTCGTGGTGTCGCCCAGCGTCCGCCCCTCGGCGATGTCCCGCAGCAGGCGCCGCATGATCTTGCCGGAGCGCGTCTTCGGCAGCTCGGCCGAGAAGATGATGTCGTCCGGCCGCGCGAGCGCACCGATCTTCCTGGCGACGTGCTGCTTCAGCTCGTCCTGCAGACCGTCGGTGCCGTCGACGCCCGCCTTGACCGTGACGAACGCCGCGATGGCCTGCCCCTTGATGTCGTGCGGCCGCCCGATCACCGCGGCCTCGGCAACGGCCTTGTGGTCGACGAGGGCCGACTCCACCTCCATCGTCGAGACGCGGTGGCCGGAGATGTTCATCACGTCGTCCACGCGGCCGAGGAGCCAGAAGTAGCCGTCGTCGTCGCGCTTGGCGCCGTCGCCCGTGAAGTAGATGTTCTCGAACTTGGACCAGTACTGCTGCACGAACCGCTCGGGATCCCCCCAGATCCCGCGCAGCATGGCGGGCCACGGCTTGCGCAGCACGAGGTAGCCGGAGGCGGCCGGCTTGCCGCGCTCGTCGAGCACGTCGGCGTCGATGCCGGGGAAGGCCCGGGTGGCGGAGCCGGGCTTGAGCGTCGTCAGCCCGGGCAGCGGCGTGATGAGGATCTGCCCCGTCTCCGTCTGCCACCACGTGTCGACGACCGGGCAGCGCCCGTTCCCGATGACCTTCCAGTACCAGACCCACGCCTCGGGGTTGATCGGCTCGCCCACGGTGCCGAGCAGCCGGAGGCTCGAGAGGTCGCACCGCTTGGGATACGCCTCGCCCCACTTCATGAAGGTCCGGATCGCGGTGGGCGCGGTATAGCAGATCGTGACGCCGTGCTTCTCGACGATCCGCCAGAACCGGTCCTTGTCGGGGAAGTCGGGCGTGCCCTCGTACATCACGGTGGTGGCGCCGTTGGCGAGCGGGCCGTAGACGACGTAGGAGTGTCCGGTCACCCAGCCGACGTCGGCGGTGCACCAGTAGACGTCCTCCTCGCGGAGGTCGAACACCCAGCGGTGGGTGGCCGCGATGCCGGTCAGGTAGCCACCGGTCGTGTGGATGATGCCCTTCGGCTTGCCCGTGGAGCCCGAGGTGTAGAGCAGGTAGAGGAGATCCTCGGAGTCCATCGGCTCCGCCGGGCACTTCGCCTCCACGCCCTTCACGAACTCGTCCCACCAGATGTCCCGCCCGTGCTGCATGTCCACCGGCTGGCCGGTGCGCCGGAGCACGATGACGGTGTTGACGTCCGGACACTCCTTGAGCGCGTCGTCGGTGTTCTGCTTGAGCGGGACCGTGGCGCCGCGGCGCCAGCCGCCGTCGGCAGTGATCACGATCCGGGAATCGGCGTCATGGATGCGGTCCCGCAGGGACTCCGGGGAGAAGCCGCCGAAGACGACGCTGTGCGGGGCGCCGATGCGCGCGCACGCCAGCATCGCGATCGCGACCTCCGGCACCATCGGCATGTAGATGGTGACGCGGTCGCCCTTCCGAATGCCGTGCCGCTTGAGAGCCGCCGCGAACCGCTGCACCTCGCGGTAGAGATCCCAGTAGGTGAGCGTGCGGGTGTCCCCCGGCTCGCCCTCCCAGATGAGCGCGGCCTTCGTGCGCCGGCTGGTGGTGACGTGGCGGTCCAGACAGTTGTACGAGACGTTCAGCTTGCCGCCGAGGAACCACTTGGCATAGGGCGGCTTCCACTCGAGCGCCTTCCGCCACGGCTTGAACCAGTGCAGCTCGCGCGCGCGCGCCTCCCAGAACCGCACCGGATTGCGGGCCGCCTCGGTGTAGACCGACGCCTTGTTGACGACCGCCCGCCGCGCGAACTCCCGGGGGGGCGGGAACTTGCGCTTCTCGCGGAGCAAGGCCTCGATCGGCAGATCCTGCGCCTTCGCCATGGCGACACCTCTCGGAGAGTGGGCGTCCGAACGCTCGGCGCCGATTATAGCGGCCGGGCTGCCCGATTCAACCCGCCTGGGCGGCTCAGGCGGGGCCGTCCTCGCCGGTGCCCGCGGCGCGCCGGAGCCCGTACTTGACCAGCTTCTCCCAGAGGTTCTTGGGGTCCATGTCCGCGTGCTTGGCCGCCACCGTGAGCTTGCCGCCGTGGGCCTCGAGGAGCCCGGCCACGTAGGCGCGCTCGAACTCCTCCACCACCCGGCCCTTCGCCTCGCGGAACGGCAGCGTCAGGTCCACGCGGGCCGGCTCGCCGCCGCCGGCCAGGAACCGCTCGACGTCGGTGATGACGTCCCCCTTGGCGACGATGACCGCGCGCTCGATGACGTTCTCGAGCTCCCGGACGTTGCCCGGCCAGGCGTAGCGGCAGAGCGCCTCCATGGCCGCCGGCGCGATCGCCTGCACCGGCTTCTTGGACCGCCGCGCGCTCGACTGCAAGAAATGCCGGGCGAGGAGCGGGATGTCGCCCGCCCGCTCGCGCAGCGGCGGCACCCGCACCGGCATCACGGACAGCCGGTAGAAGAGGTCGCGCCGGAAGGCGCCGCGCTCGACCTCGGCCTGGAGGTCCTTGTTGGTGGTGGCGAGGAAGCGCACGTCCACCTCGACCACCCGGTCGGAGCCGATCGGCGTCAACCGCTTGTCCTCGATGACCCGCAGCAGCTTCGACTGCAGCCCGAGGGGCATCTCGCCCACCTCGTCCAGCAGCAGGGTGCCGCCGTGGGCCATCTGGAACAGGCCGCGGCGGGTCTCGCTGGCTCCCGTGAAGGCGCCCTTGCGGAAGCCGAACAGCTCCGACTCGAACAGCTCGTCGGGGATGGCCGCGCAGTTCACGGCCACGAACGGGCGGTCCCGGCGCGCCCCGCTGAAGTGGATGGACCGGGCGAGCAGCTCCTTGCCGACCCCGGTCTCGCCGTGGATGAGCACCGTCGTGTCGAGGCCGGCCACCGAGCGGACGAGCTCGAACACCTCGTGCATGGCCGCGCTCTCCGCCAGGATGTTGCGCAGCCCGAACCGCTCCTGGTTGCGACGGATCGTCGCCCGGTTCGCCGCCTTCAGCTCGGCCACCTCGATAGCCCGCCGGACCACGAGGAGCACCTCCCCGGCGTCGAACGGCTTGACCAGGTAGTCCTCGGCGCCGAAGCGGATGGCCTCCACCGCCGAGCCGATGGTGCCGTAGGCGGTCATGACGACCACCGCGAGCTCGGGGTGCTCGGTGCGGATCCGGCGCACGAGCTCCACGCCGTCGACGCCGGGCAAGCGCTTGTCCGAGATCACGAGGTCCACGTCGTCGTTCTTGAGCAGGTCGATGGCGTCCTCGCCGCTCGGGACCGCCAGCACCTCGTAGCCGGCGACCTCCAGGGTGCGCTGGAGCGGCCGCAGGAAGATCTCGTCGTCCTCGACGATCAGGATGCGGTGCTTCATCGCGTCACACGACCTCCACCGTCTGCGCGGCCGGGGCGCGGGGCAGGACGAGGCGCACCGTCGTCCCCCGCCCCGGCGCGCTGTCGATCTCGATCTC
>JAICGY010000071.1 GCA_025922915.1 Candidatus Methylomirabilota bacterium
CTCGGGATCGACCTGCGCGCCGTCGCGGGCAGCGGGCCCGCCGGCCGCGTCACCGACGACGACGTCCGCGCGGCCGCCTCCGGCGGCTCGCGTCCCGGGACGGCGGCGCCCGCGCACCCCGCGGCGGCGGCGGCGCCCGCGCGCGAGCCCGCCGTGGCGAAGCCCCTGGCCCGCACGGCGGAGACGCCGGCGCTCCCGCGCTTCGAGCAGTGGGGGCCGGTCGAGCGCCAGCCGCTCTCCCACCTGCGCCGGACCATCGCCGAACGCATGACGCTGGCGGCGACGGTGATCCCGCACGTCACCCACTTCGACCGCGCCGACATCACCGACCTCGACGAGCTGATCCGTCGCAACCTGGACGCGGGGCGCGCCCGCGGCGTGACGCTCACCCTCACGGCCTTCCTCCTCCGGGCGGTCGCGCTGGCGCTGCGGGACCACGCGGTCTTCAACGCGAGCCTGGACGCGGCGACGGGCGAGCTGATCCTCAAGCGCTACGTCCACGTGGGCGTCGCGGTGGCCACCGACCGCGGGCTCATCGTGCCCGTGCTCCGCGACGTCGATCGCAAGCCGCTCGTGGAGGTCCAGCGCGAGCTGGCCGACCTGGCGCAGCGGACGCGCGAGGGCCGCGCCGCGCTCGACGACCTGCGCGGCGGCACGTTCACGATCACCAACATCGGCGCGCTCGGCGGCACCGGCGCGATCCCCGTGATCAACTGGCCGGAGGTGGCCATCCTCGGCGTCGCGCGCGGGCGCCTGGAGCCGGCCGTCCGCGACGGGCAGATCGTGCCCCGCGTGCTGCTGCCGCTCACGCTGACCTTCGACCACCGGGTGGCCGACGGCGCCGACGGCGCCCGCTTCTGCGCGGACATCGTCCGCCGTCTCGAGCGCCCGGACGCGCTCCTGCTGGGGCTGTGAGCGCGCTCGCCGGCCGGGGGACCGACTGATGGTCATGGGCGACCTCGTCCGCGAGGTGGACGTGGCCGTGATCGGCGGGGGGCCCGGCGGCTACTCGGCGGCGTTCCGCTGCGCCGAGCTCGGCCTGGAGACCGTCGTCGTCGACGCGGAGGCGCGGCTGGGCGGCGCCTGCCTGCACGAGGGCTGCATCCCCTCCAAGGCCCTCCTGCACGTGGCGGGCGTGATCGCCGAGGCCCGGCGGGCGCGGGAGTTCGGCGTCGAGTTCGGTCCGCCGACGCTCGCCCTCGACGCGCTGCGGACGTGGGTGCAGGAGCGCGTGGTCGGCAAGCTCGCGAAGGGGCTGGCCGCCGTCGCCCGCGGCAAGGGCGTGGAGGTGATCGCCGGGCGCGCCGTCCTCGAGGGCTCGCGCAGCCTGCGCGTGGAGGGGGACGAGCCGCAGCAGGTGCGCTTCCGTCACGCGATCGTGGCGACGGGCTCGGTGGCGACCGCGCCGCCGGGCGTCACGCTCGGCGGCCGCGTGATGGACGCGGCGGCGGCGCTCGCGATGCCCGAGATCCCCGCGCGCCTGCTGGTCGTCGGCGGCGGCTACATCGGCCTCGAGCTCGGCCAGGTCTACGCCGCGCTCGGCAGCCAGGTGACGCTCGTGGAGATGACGGACGGCCTCCTGCCGGGCGTCGATCGGGACCTCGTCCAGCCGCTCGCCCGCCAGTGCCAGCGGACGTTCGCGGCGGTGCGGCTCGACACTCGCGTGACGGGCCTGACAGCGACCGCGGCCAGCGTCGAGGCGGTGGTCGGAAGCGGCGGACCCGAGACGTTCGATCGGGCCCTCGTCGCCGTCGGGCGGCGCCCGGCCAGCGACGGCCTGGGCCTCGACACCACCGGCGCGCGCATCGACCCGCACGGGCACGTCGAGATCGACGAGCGGTGCCGGACGGGCGACCCGCACGTGTGGGCCGTCGGCGACGTGACCGGCGAGCCCATGCTCGCCCACCGGGCGATGCGGCAGGGCCGGGTGGCGGCCGAGGCGATCGCCGGGCGCCCGGCCGCCTTCGACAGCGTCGCCGTCCCCGCGGTCGTCTTCACCGACCCCGAGGTGGCGTGGTGCGGGCTCACCGAGACGCAGGCGCAGCGCGAGGGACGCGCCGTCAAGGCCGTCCGCGTGGCGTGGGGGGCGTCCGGGCGCGCCGCCACCCTCGGGCGGGCCGACGGGCTCACCAAGCTGGTGGTCGAGCCCGGGACGGGGCGGCTGCTGGGGGCGGGGATCGTCGGCCCCGGCGCCGGCGAGCTGATCGCCGAGGCCGCGCTGGCCGTCGAGGCGGCGCTCCTCGCCGAGGACGTCGCGCTGACGATCCACGCCCACCCCACCCTCGCCGAGACCCTCATGGAAGCCGCGGAGACCCTCCGCTGACGCGGCCAGTCTTGCACCGGGCCCGGTTCACGGGCACAATTCCGCCACTCCCACATTCCGCCCCCGATCGATACCCAGCGCACAAGGAGGCCGTCTCATGACCCGATCCTCCCGCATCACGCTGTTGTTCACCGTGGCCGCGGTGCTGCTCGCGGCCGCCATCGCCGCCCGTCCCGTCGAGAGCCAGACGCCGAAGTCCGGCGGCTCGTTCAACGTGATGCTGCGAGAGGACCTGCCCCAGGGCTTCGCGATACACGAGACGGCCACCATCTCGGTCGTCTGGCCAGCCAGTCCCTGCTTCAACAACCTCGTGTACTTCGACCCGCTCAAGAAGCAGGAGAGCGTGGACACGATCATCGGGGAGCTCGCCGAGAAGTGGTCCTGGCAGGACAACTACCGCAACCTGGTCTTCTTCCTCCGCAAGGACGTCAAGTGGCACGACGGCAAGCCGTTCACGTCGAAGGACGTCAAGTACACCTTCGACATGGTCCGTGACGCGCCGGATGCCGAGGGCAAGCTGCGTCTCAACCCGCGCAAGGGCTGGTACACCAACGTCGAGGCCATCGAGGCGCCGGACCCGCACACGGTCGTCTTCCGTCTCAAGCGCCCCCAGCCGTCGCTGCTCATGATGCTGGCCTCCGGTTACTCGCCCGTGTACGCCGCCCACGTTCCGGCGGCCTCGTACCGGACGGGGTGCGTCGGGACGGGGCCGTTCAAGGTCAAGGAGTGGCGCAAGGGCGAGTTCGTCGACTACGTCAAGAATCCGGACTACTTCGTGAAGGGGCGGCCCTACCTCGACGGTCTCCGGTACGTCGTCGTCAAGGAGCGCGGAACCCGCATCGCCGCCCTCCAGGCCGGACAGCTGGACATCGCGTTCCCGGGCGAGACGAGCAAGGCCGCGTCCGAGCAGCTGAAGAGCGCCGTGCCCTCGCTCATCATCACGCCGACGAACACCAACGTCACCGACAACATCATCATGAACCACAAGAAGCCGCCCTTCGACAACCCGAAGGTCCGGCTGGCCGTCTCCTACGCGATCGATCGCCGGGCGCTCATCCAGGCGGCTCATCAGGGAGGCGCCCTGGTCGGGGCCTCCATGGCGCCGAAGCCGTACGGGGTGTGGGGCCTGCTCGAGAAGGACCTCGCAACGCTCCCCGGATACGGCAAGCCCGAGGAGATGAAGGCACGGGCCCGCAAGCTGCTGGCCGAGGCCGGGTTCGGGCCGGGCAAGCCGCTGCAGGCCGAGATGGTGACCCGGGCGATCGCAATCTACGTCGACATGGCGTCCTTCGTGGTCAACGAGCTGAAGGCGGTCGGCATCGACGCCACCCTGAGGCAGGTCGAGACTGCGCAGTGGCATCCGCTCGTCACGCGCCGCGACTTCCAGATGGGCGCCAACCTGACGGGTATCGGTCCCGACGACCCCGACGCGAACTTCTACGAGAATTACGCCTGCGGCTCGCCGCGCAACTACAGCGACTACTGCAGCGAACAGGTCATGAGCATGATCGACCGGCAGTCGCAGGAACTGGACGCGAAGAAGCGGCTGGCGATGGTGTGGGAGATCCAGAAGAAGCTCGAGCTCGACACCGCGCGGCCCATGCTCGACTGGCGGCTGGACTACTACACGATCTGGCCGCGCGTGAAGAACCTGATCCCGCACCAGTCGATCTACAACTTCGGCCGCATGCAGGAGGTCTGGCGGGACGGCTAGCCCCTCCCCGCCCGGCGGCGGGCCCGTCCTCGATCCCCGGGGACGGGCCGCGCGCCGGCCGCGCGCGCTGGCGCCGCGGCGGGGCCTCGACGGGCTCCGCCGCGGCCCCCTGCTCCTCTACGACAACACCAAGCTCGCCGAGGGCGCCCTCGACCGCGTCTTCGTCCGGCTGCGCGCCCGGCTCGCCGGCCTCGGCGTGACGCGGCTGGTGGAGCATCGCGAGACCGTGCGGGGGGCGACGGTGGACGACCTTCACGCCCGCGCCGCCGCGCTGGCGGCCACCGGCTGCGGCGGCGCCATCGTCGCGCTCGCCGACATGGGGGTGAGCCCGGCCACCACGCTCCTCGCCGCCGCCCTCGAGGACGCCGGGGTGCCGACCGTCCTCCTCACCGCGGAGCCGGGTCACACGCTGGCCCGCGCGGTGGCCGCGCTGCAGGCGGGGCCGCTCTGCCTCTGCCCGCTGGCGGCGGACGCCGACGCGAGCCCGGCCGAGGTCGAGGCCGCCGTCGACGCGGCGTTCGAGACCATCGTGGCCGCGCTGACCCTGGACGCCGGCACGCTGGCCGCACGCGCGACGGCCGACCCGCCGCTCGATGCCGTCGCCCCGGCCGCCGACGGCCGCCTCCGCGTGGCGCGCCGGGGCGCCGGCCCGGACGCGGGCGACGACCTCGAGGCCGTGCTCGAGACGTTCCACGGGCTCCGGGTCGGAGACGGGCTGCCGGTCGTGCCGCCGACCTCCGAACGGCTGGAGCGCATGCTGGCCTGGGCTCCCTGGGATCCCGGCCACGTGCTCGTCGAGCGTCTCGGGCCCGCCGGCGCCCGCCTCACCGTGCGCGACGCCGCCCTGGCCGCGATCATGGCCGGCGCCCGGCCCGAGCACCTTCCGATCGTCGTGACCGCGCTCGCCGCGATGGCGCAGCCCGCCTACAACCTGCTGCAGGCCATGATCACCTCGCACCACGGGGGCAACCTCGTGCTCGTGTCGGGCCCGCTCGCGCGCGAGGTGGGCCTGCACGGCGGGCCGGGGTGTCTCGGGCCGGGCTTCGTCGCCAACGCCGCCGTCGGCCGCGCCGTCAACCTGGCCCTCCTGAACGTCGGCCGCGCCGTGCCCGGCGTGAGCGACCTTTCCTGTCTCGGCTCGCCGGCCGAGTGGACGTACTGCTTCGCGGAGGACCCCGACCGCGGTCCCTGGCCGACGCTCAACGTCGAGCGCTTCGACGCCGCCACCACGGCCGTGCTGGTCCTGAAGGCCGAGCCCCCGCACGGCGTCATGGACTTCCGGAGCCGGACCGCCGAGGGGCTGCTCGAAACGCTGGTCGACTGCTGCACGAGCCTGGGCAGCAACAACGCCTACGTCGCCGGCTCGCTGGTCCTCGTCCTGGCGCCCGACCACGCGCGCCGGCTCGCCCGGGCCGGCTGGGACAAGCCGCGCCTGCGCGCCCACGTCCACGCGCGCGCCGGCCGCGATCTCGCCCACGTCGCCACGCGCGGCATCGCGGCCATCACCCCGCGGCCGGACGCCGCGGGCTTCGTCCGGGTCACGCGCGGGCCCGACGACGTCCACGTCGTCGTCGCCGGCGGGCGGGGCGGGCACTCGGCGGTGATCCGACCGTGGGCACTCGCCAGCGAGGCCGTGGTGGTGGCCGTGCTCCGGCCCGACGGCCGGACCGCGCGATCGATCACCGACTTCCTCTCGACGCGCTGACCGGCCGGCCGGCGGCCGGCCGGCGGCCGTCAGGCGGTCGGACGGACGAGGCGGGCGACGACCTCCAGGAGGGCGGCCGGCTCGACGGGCTTCGGCACGTGCGCCTGGAAGCCCGAGGCCAGGACGCGCTCGCGATCCTGCGCGCTGGCGAACGCCGTCAGCGCGACCGCGGGCCGGCGCGCCTCCGGCCGCTCGCGCCGCCGCATCTCGCGCACCAGGTCGTAGCCGTCGACGTCGGGCATGCCGAGGTCGGTGACGATGACGTCGATGGGACCGGCGTCGAGCCGCTCGAGCGCCTCCGCGGCCGACCCGGCCGTCACGACCTCGGCCGAGGCCTCCTCGAGCGCGATCCGGACCAGGTCGCGGCTGTCCGCGTGGTCCTCCACGACGAGGACGCGCACCCCGTGCAGGTCGTGCGCGCCCGCCAGCCGGGCCGGCTCGGGCGCCGCGGCATCCCCGGACGCCGCCTCCGTGCCCACGGTGAGCAGCGGCAGCGTCACGGTGAAGGTCGCGCCCTGGCCCGGCCCCTCGCTGTCCACGGTGACGGTGCCACCGTGGAGCTGGACGAGCGAGTGCACGATGGCCAGCCCCAGCCCGAGACCCGCCTGGCCGCGCTTCGGCGCGGCCGTCGCCTGGCGGAAGGCGTCGAACACGTGGGGCAGCAGGTCCGGCTCGATGCCCCGTCCGGTGTCGGACACGCTGAGCCGGGCGCGGCCGTCCTCGTGGGTCAGCCGGATCCGGACGATGCCCTTCTCGGGCGTGAACTTCACCGCGTTGGTCAGGAGGTTCACGACGATCTGGTGCAGGCGCGCCGGGTCGCCCTCCACCACGCCGCCCGGCAGCGCGAGCTGGGTCTGGAGACTGACGCGTCGGGCCTCCGCGTCCCGACGCACCGCCTCGATCGCCTCCTCCACCACGGGGGTCAGGTCCGTCGGGCGACGGTCGAGGTGCAGCTTGCCCCACACGATGCGCGACACGTCGAGGAGGTCGTCGATCAGCCGGGCCTGCAGCCGCGTGTTGCGCTCGATGACGGCGAGCCCCTGGGCGTGGCCGTCGGCATCGAGGCGGCCGTCCCGCAGCAGCCGGATCCAGCCGAACATCGCGGTCAGGGGCGTCCGCAGCTCGTGCGAGAGGATCGCCAGGAACTCGTCCTTGGCGCGGCTCGCCCGCTCGGCCTCCTCCCGCGCCGCCCGCTCCTCGGCGTACAGGCGGGCGTTCTCCAGCGCCAGCACGGCCGTCTGCGCGAAGGTCTGGAGCAGCCGCGTCTCGTCGGCGCTGAAGGTCCGGCCGGCGCGGTCCCCGACGGCCAGCGCGGCCACGACGCGATCGCCCACGATCAGCGGGACGGCGAGGACGGCCCGGTACCCGGAGCGGACGATGCGCGCCCGGGCCTCGGGCGACAGTGTCACCCGGGAATCGTCGAGGAGGTCCGCCGACGCGACCGGCCGCCGCTCGGCGATGGCCACGCCGACCACCGCGGTGCCGCGCCGCAGGACACGGTTCCAGTCCACGCGCGGCCCCACGCCGGCGAGCAGGTGGAGGTCCCCCGACACCGGCGCCACCCGATAGAGCACCGCCATCTCGCTGCGCAGCACCCGCCGCACGTTCTCGACGACCCGGGCCCCCACCGCGGCGGGGTCGAGCGTCTCCCCCAGGAGGTGCCCCAGGTCGAAGAGGGCCTCCGCCTCCTGCCGACGCGCCTCGGTCTCGTGGAACAGGCGCGCGTTGTCGAGGGCGAGCTGGCGGAACCGCTGCTCGCTCTCCAGGCGCTCTCCGGCGAGCCGCTCGGCCGCGAGCCGCCCGTGAACCTGCCACCGGGTGGCGACGTAGAGGAGCGCCGCCATCGCAGAGCCGATCACCACGATCCACCCACGCTGGCCGATGGCGGCGTCGGGCCGGATCTCGTGGAAGCGCAGCGTCCAGGGCCGCCCGGCGACGTCCATCTGCGCGACGGCGGTGAGCCCCGTGGGTGTGGCGCCGGCCCGCAGTTCCCAGGCCGGTGGGTGGAGCGGCGGGCCCGGTGCCTCGCGGGGGCCGTCGAAGACGGTGAAGGCGACCGCGGGCGTACCGCCGGCCCCCAGGATGCCGGCGAGCAGATCGTGGGTCCGGAAGGGGCTGTAGACGAAGCCCACGAGGTCCCGCCGCCGCGCCTCCACGGTGGGGGGAGTGACCCCGTCGACATAGACGGGGACGAAGATCAGGAAGCCCGGCTGCTTGCCCTCGTCGATCTCCTGGACCAGGGTCACGATGCCGGAGGCGGCCGGCGTCGCGGTGTCGCGGGCACGTTCCATGGCCGCTCGCCGCACGGGGTCGCTGAACATGTCGTAGCCGATGGCGACCCGGTTTCGCCGGTCGAGCGGCTCGAGGTAGAGGATCGCGTGATACTCGGCCCGCGGGTGCACGGGCCACAGGCGAACGAGCGGCACGCCGTTGCGGCGGGCCCGGGCCACGAACGCCTCCCGCCCCCTGGGTCGGATGCGTGCCGAGAACCCGATGCCCTGGATGCCGGGGTACTGGCGTGCGAGATCGAGGCGATCTATGTAGGCCTTGAACTGGTCCCGGTTGAGCGACGGATGCGCGGCCAGCAGCCCCGTTCCGGCACGCAAGAGCGCCACGTAGGCGGCCAGGCGGGTCTCGACGTCGCTCCGGGTGTCCTGCACGGCCCGGTCGAAGCGCAGGCGCCTTCGCGCCTCGGCCGTGGCGCTGGCGTAGTGGGACGCCGTCGCGGTGATGACGAGCGCGGCCAGCGCCACCACGAACGGCAGCCAGCGGCCGGCCGCGGCCCAGCCGCCTGGCGGCTGTAGCCGCGCCCGCGCACGAGCGAAGAGACGGGTCACCACGGTGGCGTCATCCAGGGCTCGAGATCAGCCGGCGTCCTGCCGGATCACGAGCGTATCGCACCCGCCACCCCTTGCGCACCGTCGCCGACGCCGCCGCGATCCGGTACCATCCCGGCCCATGGGCCGGGCCGCCACCGGGCGCTTGCCGGCCCGCATCGCCGGCGCGGCCGCGACACCCGGCCGGACCGCCGGATCACCGGGAGGAGCCAGCCGCCATGACGGAGCGCCAGGGCTCGGGCACGGAGGCGTTCGCCGCGCTGACGGTGGGACGCAAGGTGGCGTTCAGCAAGACGGTCGGCGAGTCCGACGTCTATCTGTTCGCGGGGTTGACGGGCGACCTCAGCCCCAACCACGTGGACGAGGAGTACATGCGCCGGACCCGCTACGGGCGCCGGATCGCCCACGGCGCGCTGCTCGTCGGCCTCATGTCGAACACATCGACGCTGATCTGCCAGGGCCTGCCCGGCACCATCGTCTCCTACGGCTACGACCGCGTCCGGTTCCCGGCGCCCTGCTTCCTCGGCGACACCGTGACGGTCACCTACGAGATCGTGGAGCGCGACGAGGCGGCGCGCAAGACGTACGCGCGCGTCACCTGCACGACGCAGCGCGGCGAGGTGGCGGCGGCCGCCACGCACATCCTGAAGGTCGTGGAGTGACGCCGGGCGAGGGCGACCGGCGCCCGCCGCTCGCGGTCCTGGAGGGTGTGCGGGTCGCCTCCTTCACCCAGTTCCTGCTCGGGCCCTCGGGCGTGCAGTTCCTCGCCGACCTCGGGGCGGACGTCGTCAAGGTGGAGCCGCCGGGAGGCCGGCTGTGGGAGCGCAACTGGTCGGGTGCCGACCTCTTCCTCAACGGCGAGAGCGTCTTCTTCCTCCTCGCCCACCGCAACCAGCGGAGCCTGACCCTGGACCTCAAGACCCCCGGCGGTCAGGCCGTCGCCCGCCGGCTCGTGGAGCGCGCCGACGTGCTGGTGCAGAACTTCCGTCCCGGCGTCATGGAGCGGCTGGGGCTCGGCTGGGAGGCGGCGCGCCGCCTCAACCCGCGCCTGATCTACGTCTCCGCCTCCGGCTTCGGCAACGACGGGCCCTACCGGGACCGTCCCGGCCAGGACCTCCTGATGCAGGCGTTCTCGGGGCTGGCCGCGATCTCCGGGCGGGCGGGTCAGCCGCCCACCCCCGTGGGCACCGCCGTGGTCGACCAGCACGGCGCCACGCTGCTGGCGATGGGCGTGCTCGCCGCGCTCCTCGAGCGTCAGCGCACGGGCGCCGGGCTGCACGTGGACGTCAGCATGCTGCGTGCCGCGCTCGACCTCCAGCTCGAGGTCGCCACGTACTTCCTCAACGGCGCCCGGCTCGAGAAGAGCCCGACCGGTCTCGCCAGCACGTTCCACCCGCCACCCTACGGCGTATACGCGACGAGCGACGGCTGGCTCGTGCTCTCGCTGGCGCCGCTCGCCGTGCTCGCGGAGGCGCTCGACCTGCCGGCGCTCGCGCCGTACGCCACGGTGACCTGGAACTTCGCGGCCCGGGAGGAGGTGGCGCGCCTCCTCGAGCCGGTGCTGCGGCGGCGGCCGACGCAGGCGTGGCTCGATCACCTCCTGGCGAAGGGCCTGTGGGCGGCCGCGGTGCACTCGCACGCCGAGACCTTCGCCGATCCGGCGACGCAGGCGGCCGGCGCCGTGGAGACCGTCGATCACCCGGTCGCCGGCCCTGTCCGCCTCCTCCGCTTCCCGCTGGAGCTCTCCTCCGGGCGCGCCGTCGTCCGGCGCCCGCCGCCGGCCGTCGGCGAGCACACCGACGAGATCCTCGGCGAGCTGGGCTACGGCGAGGGCGAGATCGGGACCCTGCGCGCGGACGGCGCCGTCTGACGTGCCGGCGCGGGGGACGAGGGTGACGCTGCTCGGGGCGGTCGCGGTGCTCGCGGCCGCGCTCCTCCTCGCGAGCCTGGGCGCGTTCTGGCTCGCCGTGCGGCCACCTCGCCTGACCGTCCCGCTGACGCCGGGGGACGTCCGGCTCGCCGTCGAGGACGTGCGCATCACGACCTCCGACGGCCTGCGCCTCGCCGCGTGGCTCGCCGTCCGGCCTGGCCGGCCCGGCGTGGTGCTCCTGCACGGCTACCCGGCCGAGAAGTCCGATCTCCTGCCGCTGGCCGCCGCGCTCGCCCCCGACTTCACGGTGCTGCTGATGGACCAGCGCTACTTCGGCGCCAGCGAGGGCCGCGCGACGACGCTCGGGCTGCGCGAGCGGGACGACCTGTCGCGGGCCGTGGATCTGCTCCACGCGCGCGCGGCGGCGCCGGTCGGCGTCTTCGGTCTGTCCCTCGGCGGCGCGGTCGCCCTCGGCGCCGCCGCCGACGACCCCCGCATCCGGGCCGTCGCGGCCTACGCGCCGTTCGCGGATCTGCGGACCCTCGGCCACGAGCTCTACTGGTGGATGGGACCCGTCCGGTACGCCTTCGTGGGCACGATGCTCCTGTGGGCGCGGCTGACGCTCGGGGCCGACCTCACGCGGCCGGCGCCGGTCTCGGCCGCCGCGCGCCTGACGATCCCCGTCTGGCTCGTGCACAGCCGGCAGGACGACCAGATTCCCTTCCGCCACGCCGAGCGGCTGCGCGACGCCCTGGCGAACAACCCGCGCGCCGAGTTCCTGTTCACCGACCGCGGGTGGCACGGCGAGCTGCCGTCCGCGTTCCCGGCGCGCCTCGTCGACTTCTTCCGCCGCTCGCTCGACAAGGAGGTCGGCCCGTGATCGTCGGCGTCCCGCGCGAGATCAAGCCGGGCGAACAGCGCGTCGCCCTCACGCCCGCGGGAGCGCGGGCGCTGGCGGAGGCCGGGCACCGCGTGGTGGTGGAGCATGCCGCCGGCGCCGGCAGCGGCATCCGCGACGACGAGTACACGGCGGTGGGCGCCACGCTGGCGGGCGGGGAGGACGTGTGGGCGCAGGCCGAGCTCGTCCTCAAGGTGAAGGAGCCGGTCCCGGAGGAGCACGACCGCCTGCGCGCGGGCCAGACGCTCTTCACCTACCTGCACCTGGCCCCGGCGCCCGGGCTGACCCGCGCGCTCCGGGCGGCCGACGTGATCGCCGTCGCCTACGAGACCGTCCAGCGGCCCGACGGCAGCCTGCCCCTGCTGGCGCCGATGAGCGAGGTGGCGGGCCGCCTCGCCGTCCAGGAGGGCGCGACGTACCTGGCCAAGGCGCGGGGGGGACGCGGCATCCTGCTCGCCGGCGTCCCGGGCGTGCCCCCCGGCAACGTGGTGGTCCTGGGGGCCGGCACCGTGGGCGTGAACGCCGCCCGCATGGCGCTCGGACTGGGCGCGGACATCTCGATCCTCGACGTGAACCTGGACCGTCTGCGCGCGGTGGACGACCTCTTCCTCGGCCGCGTCATCACGCTGATGTCGAACTCCTATAACCTGGAGCAGGTGCTCCGCCGCGCCGACCTCCTCGTCGGCGCGGTCCTCGTCGCCGGCGCGCGGGCGCCCGTCCTGGTCTCCCGGGCCATGGTGGGCGCCATGAAGGACGGTGCCGTCATCGTGGACGTGGCGGTGGACCAGGGCGGCAGCGTGGAGACGATCCGTCCCACCACGCTGCTCGATCCCGTCTACGTCGTCTCCGGCGTGGTGCACTACGGCGTGGCCAACATGCCGGCGCTCGTGCCTCGCACGTCGACCTTCGCCCTCACGAATGCGACGCTGCCCTACGTGCTCGCCGTGGCGGGTCTCGGCGTCGCGGAGGCCGCGCGGCGCGATCCCGCCCTCGCGAAGGGCATCAACGTCTGGCGGGGCCGGCTCGTGCACCCGGCCGTCGCCGCCGCGCTCGGGGAGCCGCCCACGCCGCTCGACCACGTGCTCGCCTGACGCCGCCCGTGGACGCGGTTGGCACGGTGGCGCTGCCCGTGTTCGCCCTCGTCTTCACGGGCGTCGTGGCCCGCCGCTGGCGCCGGCTCGACACGGCGAGCGTGGCCGGCCTCAATGGCTTCGTGTACTGGCTCGCGCTGCCCGCACTGCTCTTCGTCCGCGTCGCGGACATCCCCCTCGGGCGGCTCGTCGACTGGCGCCTCCTGGCGATCTACCATGCGGCTGGCCTCGCCGTCTTCGCGGCGGCGGCCCTGCTCGCCCGGACGGCCTTCGGTCGCGGCGGCGCCGTGCCGGGCCTGGCCGGCCTCACCGCCGCCTTCGGCAACGTCGGCTACATGGGCCTGCCGATCGCCTTCACCGCCTTCGGCGACGCGGCCACGCCGGCCGTGGTGCTTCTCGTCGTTTCGGAGATCGCGCTGACGGTGTCGCTCGGCGTGGCGATGGCGGAGGTCGGTCGCGGCGGCGGCGGCTGGCGCCCGGCCGTGCGCACGGTCGGCGAGGGGCTGGCGACCAATCCGATGGTGGTCGCCACCCTCGCCGGCGCCACCCTCGCGATGACCGGGCTCGCCCTGCCCGCGCCCATCGCGGCGTTCGGCGCCCTGCTCGGCGGCGCCGCCCTGCCCTGCGCGCTCGTCGCGCTGGGCGGCTCCCTCGTGGGACCCCTCCGTGCCGTCGGCCGCCCGGACGTGCTGGTGCTCGTGGCCCTCAAGCTCGTGGCCCACCCGCTCGCGGTCGGGCTCCTCGTCAGCCAGGTCGGCGGGCTCGACACCGTCGCCGCGCGGGTGGCGATCGTGGTCGCCGCGCTGCCGACGGCCGTCACCGTCTTCGTGCTGGCCCAGCGCTACGGCGCGTACGTCGAGGAGACGTCGAGCGCGGTGGTGCTGTCCACGGCCCTCTCGGTCGTCACGGTCTCGCTCGTGCTGGCGGCCACGGGTCCCTGATGCCGCCGAGCCGGCGCGGCCCGTCGAAGGCTAGGGCAGCACCTTGAGGGTCGCCTCGCGCGCCTCGAGCGCGACGTCGGCGACGTCCCGGCGCCACGCCGCCTCGTTCGGCGCCTCGTAGGAGGCGAAGCCCGCGTACCCCTTCGCCGCGATCACGGCGAAGAACTCGCGGAACGGGAACGTCCCGTGCCCGGGGGGCAGCCGGTCGAGGAACGATCCCGGGACGGTGCGCGCGGGCACGTCGCTGTACTGGACGTAGGCGATCTCGGCCGGCGCCAGGTCGTCGACGTCGCGCGGGCTCGCCCCGCTGCGCCCGAGGTGGTAGGTGTCGAGCAGGACGCCGCACGCCGCGTGGCCGGCCCCGGCCAGGATCTCCCGCACGCGCGCCAGCGTGTTCACCTGCTCGGCCTGGGAGTTGAACTCGAGGGCGAGCCGCACGCCGTGCGCGGCGGCGATGTCGCCGACCTCGCGCACGCTGGCCACGGCACGGGCGACGTCGCCCCGGCCCTTGTCGACCGGGCTCATCACCAGCGCGGAGCCGAGGGCGGCGGCGCGCCCGCACTGCTCGGCGAAGACGGCGAGCAGCCGCGCCCGCTCGGCGCCGTCCGCCCACATC
>JAICGY010000072.1 GCA_025922915.1 Candidatus Methylomirabilota bacterium
CGCGTTGACGCGCGTGAAGTAGCTCGACTGGTCGTCGCGGCCGGGCTCGAGCTGCACGGGGGCGCGCCGCATCTCGTCGCCCTCGCCGGGCCGCTCGATCTTGATGACCCGCGCGCCGAGGTCGGCGAGCAGCCGGGTGCAGTACGGACCCGCGAGGACCCGCGAGAAGTCCAGGACGGTCACGCCCTCGAGGAGCGGGTCGCTCTCAGCCACGCAGGATCGCCCAGAGCTTCTCGGGACGGAGCGGCATGTCGACGTGGCGGACGCCGAGGTGCGCCAGCGCGTCGACGACGGCGTTCACGACCGCCTGGGGCGCGCCCACGCAGCCCGCCTCGCCGACGCCCTTGGCCCCGAGCGGGTTCACGGGTGTCGGCGTCACCGTGCGGTCGAGCTCGGGGGCCGGCAGCACGTCGGCCTTCGGGGCGGCGTAGTCCATGAGGCTGCCCGTCAAGATCTGGCCGGTCTCGTCGTAGACGATCTCCTCCCACAGGGCCTGGGCGATCCCCTGCGCGATGCCGCCGTGCAGCTGGCCCTCCAGGAGCAGCGGGTTGATGACGGTGCCGACGTCGTCCACGCCGACGAAGCGCAGGACCCGGACGACCCCCGTCTCGCGAGCGACCTCCACCAGGGTGAGGTAGACGCCGAACGGGATCGTGAAGTCGGGCGGATCGTAGACGCGCGTGGCGTCCAGACCGGGCTCCATCCCCGCCGGCAGCCGCTGCCCGCGGTGGGCCGCCGCCGCCACCTCGGCGGGGGTCACGCCGCGCGCGGTGAGGCCGCGAACGTGGAAGCGCCCGCCGTCGAGCTCGACGTCGGCCTCGCCGGCCTCGAGGAGGTGGGCGGCGACGCGGCGCGCCTTGTCGCGCACCGTCTCGGCGGCGAGGAGGACGGCGGTCCCGCCGACGCTGGCGCCCCGGCTGCCGCCGGTGCCGAAGCCGATCGGCACGACGCCCGTGTCGCCGTGCAGGACGGTGACGTCGGCCGGGGTGACGCCGAGGGCATCGGCGGCGATCTGCGCCAGCGTCGTCGCGGTACCCTGGCCGTGGGGGGACGTCCCGGTGAGCACGGTGATCCGCCCCGAGGGCTCGACGCGCACGGCGCCGTACTCGTGCCCGGCGAGCGCCCCGGTCCGCGACGGCCCCGTGCTGGCCGTCTCCACGAAGGTCGACACGCCGATGCCGACGAGCCGGCCCGCCTGCCGCGCGCGCTCCTGCTCCTGCCGCGCGTGCCCGTAGTCGAGCAGCGCCAGCGCCCGGTCGAGGGTGGCGCCGTAGCGGCCGGAGTCGTAGGTGAGTCCCGCCGGCGAGCGGAACGGGAAGTCCCCATCGCGCACCAGGTTGCGGCGGCGGATCTCGACGGGGTCCATGCCGAGCTCGCGCGCCGCGAGATCGGCGAGGCGCTCGATGATGTAGGAGGCCTCCGGGCGGCCCGCGCCGCGATACGGTCCCGTCGGCGCCCTGTGCGTGAACACCCCGCGCGTCGCGTACGACGCGGCCGGGATGCGGTAGGCGCCGGTGACGAGCCGGCCACACAGGATCGGAGGCAGCGCGGTGAACCCCTCGAGGTGCGAGCCGAGGTCGCCTAGCCCCTCGACCCGCAGCCCGAGGAAGTTGCCGTCCGCGTCGATCGCCAGCTCCGCGGTGTGGACCTGCCCGCGGCCGTGGAAGGTGGCCACCATGCTCTCGCTGCGCGTCTCGATCCACTTCACCGGGCGCCCGAGCCGGCGCGCGGCGACCGCCACGAGCACCTCCTCGTCGTAGAGGCCGAACTTCACGCCGAAGCCGCCGCCCACGTCGGGGGCGATCACCCGGATCAGATGCCCCGGCACGCCGAGCGTCTCCGCGAGGAGAGAGCGGGTCTTGTGCGCGCCCTGCGTGGACGTCCAGAAGGTGAGGCGGCCGCCCTGCCAGTGAGCGAGGCACCCGCGGGGCTCGAGCGGCAGCGCGGCCAGCCGGGGATTGACGAAGCGGGCCCGCACGACGCGGTGGGCTCGCGCGAAGGTGGCGTCGACGTCCCCGGTCGACCACGCGTGGGCGTAGGCGACGTTGTCGGGCGCCGCGTCCCACACGGCCGGCGCGCCAGGGGCCACGGCGGCGTCGGGATCGAGGACGGCGGGCAGCGGCTCGTAGGCGACGCCGACCAGATCGGCGGCGTCCCGGGCGACCGCGCGCGCCGAGGCCACGACGAGCGCGACGGGGTCGCCCACGCAGCGCACGCGGTCCGTGGCGAGTGCCAGGCGTGAAGGGTTCACGGTGCCGGGCGGGGCCAGGATGAGCGGCTTCGGCGCTGCGACGCCGGCGAGGTCGTGGCCCGTGAGCACGAGGAGCACCCCGGGATGCGCGGCCGCGCCGCTCGTGTCGATGCCGGCAAGGCGGGCGTGGGCGTGGAGCGAGCGCACGATGTGCGCGTGCGCGAGGCCGGGCAGCACCAGGTCGTCCACGTACTGCGCTTCGCCGCGCAGCAGCCGTGGATCCTCGAGCCGCTTGACCTCGCTGCCCACGAACCGGGGCGCCGGCATCCATCCTCCCCCGACGCGCCGCGCCGGCCAGTCGGCGCTCCTCGCGCCGCGCTCCCCGCGCCACGCCGCCGATCGGGAGCGCAGCCTACCACACGTGCCGACGGGTCGAGCGAGCCGGTCGTGACGACGCTCGTGTGGTTCCGTCGAGCGGTTCGAGGCGCGGCGCCGCGCGGTCGCCGCGCGGAGCGCGTCACACGTGGTTCCGGAGCATCAGCTCCTTCGGGTGGGGGGAGAGGTACACCTGGTCCGCGAGGTACGCGACGCCGAGGCGGCGCACGTGGTGGCGCACGAGGGTGACCGGCACCACGAGCGGAACGAGGCCGCGCCGGTACTCGGCGATGACGTCGGCGAGCTCGCCCCGGTCGGCGGCGTCGAGGTCACGCGTGAGGAAGCCGGCGAGGTGCTGCAGCACGTTCACGTGCCGGGCGCGCGTGGCCCGCACGGCCAGCGCGCGATGCAGGCCGTCGCCGTACTCGGCGAGCACGGTGGCGAGGCGGCCGCGGCGGGAACCGCCACGGTCGCGCGCACCGACGCTCGCGACGAGCCGACCGAGCGCCGCGTAGCCCGCCGGGCTGTGGGCGAGAACCGCGAACTTGTGCGTGGCGTGGAAGGCGACGAGGTCGCCGGGCCCGGGATCGCTGGCCCGGAAGGTCCGCCACCGCGCGGCCGCGAAGACGCGCTCGATGAAGCTCTCCCGGATGGCGGCGTCGGTGAGCCGGCCCTCCTCCTCCACGGGCAACCCCGGGAACCGTTCGACGAGCGCCGCCGCGAAGAGGCCGCGCCCGGTGCCGCGCCGTCCGCCCGCCTCGCCGTACACGGGGACCCGCTCGAGGCCGCACGATGGAGAGGCGCGCTTGAGGACGTAGCCGTCGAGGCCGAGCTCGTCGAGGGTGCGCACGCGCGTGGCCGCCCAGCGGTGCATGCGGACGCTGAGATCCTCGCCCGTGCGCTCGACCACGAGCCGGGGGGCCGCGGGCGCGCCGACGAGCCGCAGCGTCGGGCGCGGCACCGCGAGGCCGATCTCGACCTCGGGGCAGGTCGGCACCCACTCGACGAACGGTCCCAGCGTGTCGACGAGAAAGGCGTCGCGCTTGTGACTGCCGTCGTAGCGCACGCGCTCGCCGAGCAGGCAGGCGGAGACGCCGAGCCGGATCTTTTCGGGCTGCCATTTCATCATGGCGTCGAGTAGTGTACCGGGCATGCCGACCCTCGATGCCGGGACGCTGGAGAAGACTGCGAGCGAGATCTTCACCGGGCACGGGGTGCCGGCCGAGGATGCGGCGTGGATCGCCACGCTGCTCGTGCGCGCCAACCTCCGCGGGCACGACTCGCACGGCGTGATCCGCATCCCGCAGTACGTCGCCGCCGTCCGGCGCGGCGACCTGAACCCGCGCCCGGAGATCCGGGTCGTGACCGACACGCCCACGCTGGCCGTCGTGGACGGCGACCGCGGCTTCGGCCAGGTCGTGGCCCGGCAGGGGGTCGCCCTCGCCGTGGACAAGGCGCGCGGTCAGGGGCTCGCGGCCGTCGCGCTCCGCGAGACGGGCCACGTGGGCCGGCTGGCCGACTGGGCCGAGCTCGCGGCGACGCAGGGGCTGCTCGGCCTCGTCTGGGCCAACGCGCGCGGCGGGCTCCACGTGACGCCCTGGGGCGGCGCGGCGCGGCGCCTGGGCACCAACCCTCACGCCATCGCCGTCCCCGGCCCCGACCGCACGGTGGCTTTGTCGCACGACTTCGCGACGAGCGTGTGGGCGGAGGGCAAGCTGCGCGTGAAGTTCAACCGCGGTGAGCCGGCGCCGCCCGGTGTCATGCTCGACGGCCACGGCCGGCCGTCCACCGATCCGCGCGCCTATTACACCGAGCCGCCCGGCTCGCTCCTCACCGCCGGGCAGCACAAGGGCTACGGCCTGGCGCTCGCCATCGAGATCCTGGGCGGCATCCTCTCGGGCAGCGGGGCGGCGGGCGGCGACCCGGTCCGCTTCGCCAACGGAACCCTGATGGTGTGCCTCGACCCGGCACGCTTCCTGCCCGTCGCGGATTTCCACGCGCAGGTGGCCGCCCTCCTCGCCTGGGTGCGCACGGCGCCGCTGGCCGCCGGGGCCGAGGAGGTCCTCGTCCCCGGAGAGCCGGAGGCGCGGACCGAGCGCGAGCGCCGCGGGACGGGCATCACGATCGACGAGGAGACGTGGCGGCAGATCACGGCGGCCCGGGACGAGGTCGCCCGTGCTTGAGGTCGTCACGATGAAGGAGATCGACGCGATCTTCGCCGTGACCGACGGCCTCGGCATCCACCGGGAAGCGCTCGTGATCCCGCTGGGCCCCGCCACGCCGGGCCGTGTGCGGCGGCTGCCGAGCGGCAAGCTGGAGATCGTCGTGGAGGCGTCGCGGCCGCTCGAGGAGTGGCTCCGGGAGCTGCCGGCCCTGATCGCGGCGGCGTCCTGAGCCCTCGGCGGGCCGACGCGGCTCAGAGGTAGACGGGCGCGTCGCCTCCCGCGGCGCCCCTGCCTCCCGCGCCCCCGAGGTTGTCGTCGACGACGTCGGCGAGGCAGGCCAGCGTGCGGAGCGAGTACACGTAGGTTCGCCAGCCGATCGCCACGTGGTCGGCCGGCTCGCCGTCGGGCGGCAGGCGATGGATCGCCACGTCGACGTTCGGCCCCGGTTGCCCGCAGCCGCCCGCACACCCCTCGCGGACCTGCACGCGGCCGGCGAGGCCGCGCCGCACGACGAGCGCGTCCAGCGCCCGCCGCACGGCCGCGGCGCTCATGCGGGTCGGGCGGTCGCCGCGCTCCAGCGGGAGGGCGACCGTGCCGGGCTCGCGCGGGCACACCGTGATGACGAGGCGCCGGCCAGGGTCAGCGCCCATCCCGCATCCGCGCGGCGAGTCGCGCGGCGGCGACCGCGGGGTCGGCGCCGGGCGCCCGCCAGCGGCACACGACGCGGCGCGCGAGCGCACGCCGCACGCCCGCCCGGTACCACGGATCGGCGAGCAGCCCGCCGGCCCAGCTGACCTCCACGGGCGCGGGCAGGCGCAGGCGAGCGGCGACGCGGGTGGCGAGGGCGGCGAGGGCGGCCTGGCCGGCCGCCACGATGGCCCGGGCCTGGCGGTCGCCGCCCCGCGCCCGGGCCAGGACGGTGGGGGCAAGGGCGGCGATCCGTCGCACCGCGTCGGGGCGGGTCGCGAGCCACCGTCCGCGGCCGCCGTCCTGGATGCGCAGCCACTCCCGGCCCACCCAGAACGCCGACCCCTCGTCGCCGACGAGCGGGCCGAGCCCCCCTGCGCGCACCAGCCGGCCTCGCCGGTCGCGGCCGACCACGATCGAGCCCGTCCCCGCCAGCACGAGAACCCCCGGCCGGTCGCCCAGCGCGCCGAGGAGCGCCGCCTCGACGTCCGGGATGACGGCGACCCTCGCGGCCAGCGGCGCGAGCCCCCGGCGCGCCACGCGCCGCTCCCGGGACGTCCACACGCCGCGGGCGGCGACGACGAGCGCCGCGACGCGCGGCCTCCGGCCACGCGCGTTGCGTTGCAGGAGTGTGGGCAACACGCTGCTCAGTTCAGGCAGTGCGATGGCGTGCGCGGCGCGCCGCCAGGCGACCGCACCGTCCCGCAGCGCGACGATCCGCAGCCGCGTCCCCCCCAGGTCCACTCCGACCGCGAGCCGGTTCGCTCCGTCCGTGCGCTTCATCGTTCCGGACGCCATTATCCGCCGGCACCGCCGACAATCGGTTTCTCCGGCCCGGCGGGCGGCATCGACGGGGGTGCTCGTGCGTCTCGGCATCCCGACGCGCGACAGGCCTGGCACGCTGGATGCTGGGCGTCGACGGCGGATCAATCCCGATGGTGAGAGCGCTGGCCGCATGGCTGCTCGTGACAGGGGCGATCGTCGGCCCTGCGACGTCGCCGCGCCAGGTGGTGGAGTCCGCGGTCCAGCGTGTTCTCGCCGTGCTCGAGCCAGCCGCCCCGGGCCCGTCCACACCCGAGGCGACCGCGCGCGCCGGTGAGGGGCGCCGGGTCGAGATCCGCCGCATCGCCGCCGAGCTCTTCGACTTCGACGAGATGGCCCGCCGGGCGCTGTCGCGCGCATGGGCGGTCCGGACGCCGGAGGAGCGAGTCGAGTTCGTCCAGCTCCTGGCGGGCGTGCTGGAGCGGGCGTATCTCGGCCGCATCGAGGCGTACGGGGGCGAGCGGATCGTGTACCTCGGCGAGACCGTCGACGGCGCCGACGCCACGGTCCGGTCACGGATCGTCGACGAGCGCCATGTCGACACGCCGCTCGACTACCGGCTGCACCGGCGTCACGGCCACTGGCGCGTCTACGACGTGCTCATCGACCACGTGAGCTTCGTGTCGTCCTACGGGAGCGAGTTCGCCCGCGTGCTGGCGCAGGAGGGCTACCCTGCCCTCATGGAGCGGCTGCGCCAGCAAGGGGGGGCGCCCACCGAGCCGGTCCTGCCCCGGGCCGTCGCCCGCTGACCGCGGCGCTTCGCCGCCGGCAGGGGCGTTACGTATGATAGGGCGTGCCCGGCACGTCCTCGGCGCTCACGTGGCCGGACTACGCCGTCCTGGCGGGCGCGCTCGCGGTCCTCCTCGCCATCGGGCTCGGCCTCCGGGAGCAGCGCGACACCGTCGACTTCTTCCTCGCTCGCCGCCGCGTGCCGTGGTGGGCGGCCTGCCTGTCCTTCCTCGCCACCGAGATCAGCGCGGTCACGATCATCTCGGTCCCGGCCACCGCGTACAGCGAGAACTGGGAGTACGTGCAGTTCTTCGTCGGGTCGAGCCTGGCGAAGCTCGTCGTGGCGTTCCTCTTCATCCCCGCCTTCTACCGCCACAAGGTCACGACGATCTACGAGTTCCTCGCCCACCGCTTCGGACAGGCCACGCAGGTCACGGCGTCGATCTTCTTCTTCGTGACGCGGCTGGCCGGCTCCGGCGTCCGCCTGATGGCGGCGGCGCTGGCGGTCTCCATCCTTCTCGGCTGGCCGCTGGCGCCCACCATCGCGGTGTTCACGGCCGTCTCGATCCTCTACATCGCGATGGGCGGGGTGAAGGCGGTCATCTGGACCAACGTGCTGCAGGCCCTGCTCTTCCTGGGCGCCGGCGCCGCCACCCTCGCCTTCCTCGTCCTGCAGGTCGACGGCGGCGTGGCGGCCATCGTGGAGGTCGCCGGAGCGGCCGGCCGCCTCGACGTGGTGAACTGGGGCCCGGCCCCCGGCGACCCCGACTTCTGGCGGCGCGTCCTGACCGAGCCGAACATCTGGTGGCTCGCGGTGCTCAACGGCCTGATCGGCTCCGTGGCCGCCTTCGGGACGGATCACGACCTGATGCAGCGGCTGCTGACGGTGGACACTCGCCGCGCGAGCCAGCGCACCCTCGCCCTCACGCCCCTCGGCACGGCCGCCACGCTGGCGATCTACCTGGGGCTCGGCGCGGCCCTCTACACCTTCTATGCGCAGCGACCGGAGCTGGCCGTCTCGCGTCCCGACGAGATCCTGCCCCACTTCGTGCAGCAGGCCATGCCGGCGGTGCTCCGCGGCCTCATGCTCACCGCCATCGTGCTCGCGTCGATCGACTCGCCCCTGGGCTCGCTCGCCGCCTCCTTCGTGACCGATGTCTACCGCCCGCTGCTGGCGCCGGGGCGGACGGAGGCGCACTACCTCTCGCTGTCGCGCGCGAGCGTCGTCGTGTTCGGCGTCGTCCTGGGGCTGATCGCCTACGGGTTCTCGTTCGGCAGCGGCATCCTCTGGCTGGCCTTCAAGATCGCCGGCGTGACGTTCGGCTCGCTGCTCGGCGTCTTCCTGCTCGGGCTGCTCACCCGCCGCGCCGTCGAGGACCGCGCCAACGTCGTGGCGATGGTGGCGATGGCGGCGGTGAACCTGGCGCTCCTCCTGCTGTCGGAGTGGGGCGTGCTCACGTTCGCCTGGTCCTGGCTCGTGATGCTCGGCACCGCCGGCACGATGCTCCTGGCCGTCGCCCTCTCCCGCCGACGCCCCCTGGTGCCGGGCTCCGGACCCCGCGGCGCCTGACGTCGCGGCGACCGGGAGGGCCTACGCCGGCCCGCGGGCGTGGACCAGGCGGGCGAGCGCGGCCTCGAGCTGGCAGCGGCGCCAGCCCCACGCGGTCACCCCCCGCACGCCGGGGGCGAGGAGCGCGGCGTCCCACGGATCGCGCAGCAGCACGACGGCCAGCCGGCGGGCGCGGCCCTGCACGGCGTCGAGGAGGGCACGGTTCGACGGGTAGAGGTGGGCGTCGTAGAGGAAGAGGATGGTGGCCTCGGCGGCCGCGGCGCGGTCGGCGGCGGCCCGGATCTCGTCCTCGCTCGGCTCGATGCCGACCAGCACGGTGGCGGGCGCGATGCCGGCCGGCGCGAGCGCCCTGGCGATCCAGGCGGCCTCGTCGAGGAGCGCGTCCTCGATGGTGATGCGGGCCGCCAGGTCGGAGAACCGGGGCAGCACGACGGCCACGCGGCCGTTGAGCGCCCGCGCGAGCCCGTCGGCGCCCGGCGCGACCTCGGTCACCGCGCGGGTGGCGATGGCCCGGGCCAGCGCGTCGCCATCGGGCTCCGCCCCCGGCGGCCCCCCCTCCGTCCGCTCGCGGCGTCGCGCGCGGAGAGCCCGCACGCGCGCGGTCGCCTCCTCCAGCTCGGCGAGCGGCCGGCGGCGCGTCCGGTAGGCGTCGACGAGGGCGGCGGCGGCCGCCCGTTGCGCCGGCTCGGTGTGGCAGACGAGGAGCAGGTCGTGGCCCGCGGCGGCGGCGCGCTCGGCCGCCTCGCCGATCGGGCACGACTCCGTGACGGCGCCCATCTCGAGATCGTCGGAGACGACCACGCCGCCGAACCCGAGCTCGCCGCGCAGCAGGTCGTGGGCGATGCGTCGCGAGAACGTCGCCGGCCCCGCCGACGCATCGAGCTTCGGGTACACGGGGTGCGACGTCATGATGCTCTCGACGCCGGCCGCGATGGCCTCGACGAAGGGCGGCAGGTGGGTGGCGCGCATCTCGGCCCAGTCCGAGTCGATCGTCGGCAGGCGCAGGTGGGCGTCGAGGGGGGAGTGGCCCTTGCCGGGAAAGTGCTTGGCGCAGGCGGAGAGGCCGCCGCGGGCCATGCCGCGGATGCGCGCCACGCCGTACCGGGCGACGAGCGCGGGGTCCTTGCCGTACGAGCGGATGCCGATGTTCGGGCTGTACCGCTCGGTGAGGACGTCCAGGCACGGCCCCAGGTTCAGGTCCACGCCGAGGCGGCGCAGCTCGCGCCCCTCCACGAGCCCCTGGCGGGCCGCGAACGCCTCGTCGCCGGCCGAGCCCACGGCCAGGTTGTCGGGGAAGATCGTCACGCCGCGCCCGAGCATCACGATCCGCCCGCCCTCGTGATCCGTCGCGACGAGCAGGGGCCGGCCCAGCGCGCTCTCCAGCCCCGTCAGCATCGTGAGCAGGCGCTCCGGCGTCTCGAAATTGCGGCGGTAGAGGATGAGGCCGGCGGCGCGCGTCTCCCGGAAGAGCCGGACGTCCTCGTCGCGGAGCGCCGCCCCGGCCAGCCCGATCATCAGCCGCTCGCCGACCAGGTCCGCGATCTCCGGCATGCGGGCATTGTAGCGGTCGTGCCGCGCGGGCCCCGCGTGTGCGCGACGTGCTCTGCGTGCCACGCTGGCCTCCCTTCGGTCCCGGCCTCGACGGACCGACACGGGGAAGGCTCCGCAGATGTTGCCGGGGCCCCGTGAAACCCGCGTCGTTCCTGCCGTTCCGGGCGGGAGCGCCTCTGGCACAGAGGGTGCTCCGTGCCCGGCCCCAGGGGGGCACGCAGACCGATGGGCAAGGGGGCGTTCGTGGTGGCGGCGATGATCGTGACGACGACGGCGCTCCAGGGATGCGCCGCGGTCGCGATCCCGCTCGTCATCACGGGGGCCGGCATCGCGGCCGGGCAGGGCACGTCCTACACCCTCGACGGCATCGCGTACCGGACGTTCACCGCGCCCGTGGAGGACGTGCGCCGCGCCACGCTGCTGTCGTTCCGGCGCATGGACATCACCATGAAGAGCGAGGAACCCCTCGAGAAGGGGCGCGAGCTGGTCGGGACGGCGGGCGATCGGACCGTGTACGTGGAGCTCGAGAAACTGACCTCGCGCACGACGCGCATGCGCATCACGGCGAAGGTGGGCTGGTTCCTCCGCGACCGCGCGACGGCGGGCGAGTTCATCGTCCAGACGGAGCGCGCCCTCGACGACCTGCCGGCCCTCACGCAGAAGTCGCGCTAGGAGGACGCACCATGGGGAATGCATCCGCGCTCGCGGGACTCATGCTCCTGTTCGGGGTGGCGACGACCTCGCCGGCGGCCGCGCAGGACACGACCGTCGATGGCGCGTACGAGCGGCTGTCTCCCGGCAACCAGAAGATCGCGCGCGCCCTCTGGGAGGCGCAGCAGCCGGCCCCGAGCACGACGGCGAAGAGCCTCACCCTGGACGAGGTGGCCGCGCAGAAGCAGAGCGGGCAGGGCTGGGGACAGGTGTTCAGGACCATGAAGGTCCAGGGGCTCGTGCAGGAGAAGAATCTCGGCCAGGTCGTCAGCCGCTACGCGCGCCCGCAGTACCGCGGCGTGGGCGTGGTGACCACGGCCGGCAACCGCCCCCTGCCGAGGGCGACCAGCCCGGGCGTCAGGCCGGCGCGGGGCAAGGACGGCGGGACCGTGACGACCGCGCGCAGCCATGGCCATGCGCAGGGCGCCGGCGGCAGCCACGGCGGTGGCGGGGCCAGCGTCGCGGCCGCCCACGGCGGCGGCCAGGTCAGGGCCTACGGCCGCACGAGCACGCCGGGCGGGCGCACCAACTAGCCGCACACGAACGAGCGCCGGGCGGCGGCTCGCCGCGCAGCAAGGCGGGTCGTCGTCCTGGCCAAGGCTCCCCGGGCTGGTAGGATGAGGATGCGGGAGCCGCCGCCCGAGGCGGCTCCGCGGAACGAAGGCCCGGGAGGTCAGCGCCATGAAGCGGATCGGTCCGGCGTTCGGCGTGATCGTGATGCTCGCGACGGCGGTGCCTGCGGTGGCGGCCGACGACTCCAAGGTCAAGGCGGCGACGCGGCAGGTGGAGAGCGGCGCCAAGAAGATCGGCAGCGGAGAGGTCGGCCAGGGCGTCGAGGAGACGGCGAAGGGCATCGGCAACACCGTCGTCGAGGGCGCGAAGTACACGGGAGAGAAGCTGAAGGAGTCCGGCAAGGCTGCCGAGCCCCAGGCGAAGAGCACCTGGTCCAGCGTGAAGGACGCCGCCAGCTCGTTCGGTCAGTCGGTCAAGACCTTCGTCACGAGCCTCTTCGCGGACTGACGCGCCCGCGGGCGGCGAGGGCCCAGCCGACGACGCCGAGGCCCACGCCGCACGCGGCCATCGCCGCCCCCGTTCCCCCCGAGTCCACCAGCCAGCCCAGCGCGGCGGTTCCGCCCGCGCCCCCGGCGAACAGCGCGGTGGCGAAGATGGCGAAGGCCCGGCCGCGCGCCCTCGGGGCGAGCTCGGTCGCGTACGTCTGGAACGTGGAATGGAGGGCGGCCAGCCCGAAGCCGATCGCGAGGAGCCCGGCCGCGAGCACCGGCCACGGGGCCGGCGTCGCGAGCGCCAGGTAGCCGCCCGCCTGGACCGCGCCGCCGGCGAGGGCGAGGCCGCGTTCGCCGAGCCGGGGCAGGAGCGCACCCAGCGCCAGGCCCCCGGCGATCGTGCCGAGGCCGTAGGCGGCGACGAGCAGGCCGATCTGCAGCTCGTTCCAGCCGAGACGTTCGCTCACGAGGGCGCCGAAGTAGGTGCTGCCGCCCCAGAGGAAGAACCCCTCCGCGAACACGAGCCCGAAGAATCCGAGCGCCCCCGGCGTCTCGAGGATCTCGGCGTACCCGGCCCCCGGCGAGGCGGTGGGCAGCCCGCGCCGCTCGTCGTGGCCACCCATGACGGCCACGACGCCGACGGTGAGGATGGCCGTCGCCGCGAAGAGCAGGCGCCAGGACACGAGGTGAGCGGCCAGGCCGGCGAGGGCGGCGCCGAGCGCCTGGGCGCCGTTCGTCACCACCGCGAAGTGTCCGAGCAGCCGCTGGCGCCGCTCGTAGCGGACGGTGTCGCCGACCCAGGCGAACGTCGTCGGGATCGTCGCGGCCGCCAGGCTGCCCGTGAAGAGGCGCGCCGCGATGAATTCCGGAAGACCGCCGGCCAGCGCGCTCAGGCCGCTGCCCACGGCGAAGAGCAGGGCCGTGACCCGGATGACCCGCAGGCGACCGTGGCGATCGGAGAGAGGGCCGTAGATCACCTGGAAGAGCCCGTAGCCGAGCGTGTAGGCGGTCACGCTCAGCCCGACCTCGCCCGCCGTGGCGCCCAGCGAGCCGGCGATGGCGGGAAGCAGCGGCGAGATCGTTCGCCCGTCGAGCGAGATCAGCCCGGCCAGAGCGAACAGCCACGGGAGCGCCGTCACCGGTACGCGAGGGTCCGCGCGCGCCGGGGCCGCCACGCCGCGAGGCCGCGCTGCCAGCGCGCCTCGACCGTCCGGAGCCCGGCCCCTCGCTCCAGGGCCCTGCGGATCGTGTCGGTGCCCAGGAGGATGTCGATCGGCAGCCGGCGCCGCTCGAACTCGTAGGGCGGGCGGCGCCAGCCGAACTCTCCGGGGGCGAGGCGACGGGCGACGTCGACGAGGGCGAGCCCGGTCAGGAAGGGCTTGAAGCGCGCGCGGTCGGTGACGTGCACCTGCACGCCGCCGCACAGACGTCCGGCCCACTTGTGGAAGGTCGGCTGGAAGCGCACGGGCCGGAAGGTCGCCCCGGGCAGCCGTGCGCGCTCCAGCGCGGCCGCGTACGCGTGCGCGTCGAGCCAGGGGGCGCCCACCCACTCGAACGGGCGCGTCGTGCCGCGCCCCTCGGACAGGGTCGTGCCCTCCACGAGGCAGCCGCCCGGGTAGACGCGGGCGGTGTCGGGTGTCGGCATGTTCGGCGAGGGCGCGACCCACGGCAGACCGGTGTCTTCCCAGAGCATGTCCCGGCGCCAGCCGCGCATGTCGACGACGCTGAGCCGGGCGCGGAGCCCGTGGAAGCGCGCCAGGTGACGCGCGACCTCGCCGATCGTCAGCCCGTGGCGGGCGGGGAGCGGATAGAGGCCCACGAACGACGCGAACGCCGGGTCGGGCACGTTGCCCTCCACGACGGTGCCGCCGAGCGGATTGGGGCGGTCGAGAACGACGAGGGCCACGCCCGCCCGGGCGCAGGCCTCCATCGTGAGTGCCATCGTCCAGACGAACGTGTAGTAGCGGGCGCCGACGTCCTGCAGGTCCACCACGACCGCGTCGAGCCCCCGGAGCATCCCGGGGTCCGGGGCCCGGCGAGCGCCGTACAGGCTGTGCACGGGCAGCCCGGTCACCGGGTCCCGCGCCCTCGCCACGTGGGCGTGGTCCTGCGCGGCCCCCCACACCCCGTGCTCGGGAGCGAAGAGCGCCACGAGGCGGACAC
>JAICGY010000073.1 GCA_025922915.1 Candidatus Methylomirabilota bacterium
CGCGCCGAGCGACACGACCACGAGCGAGAACTCGCTGATCTGCGCCAGGTTCACGGCGACCACACCCGAGGTCCGCGTGTCGAGCCGCAGCAGCCGGAACACCGGGAAGATGACGAGGAGGCGGCCGAGGACCACGAGGCCGGCCGCGGCGGCGGTCAGCGCCAGCAGGTCGCCCCCGGGCACCGGGACCTTGAGGCCCAGCGAGACGAAGAACAGCGTCACGAAGAAGTCCCGGACGCCGGACAGCCGCGCCACGACCTCCGTGCCGTACGGGAACGCACCGATCACGAGCCCCGCGATCAGGGCCCCCATCTCCTGGGAGAGCCCCAGCCGGCCCGCCGCCCCGGCGACGACGAAGCACCAGGCGACCGACGTCAGGAGCACGAGCTCGTGCGAGCGCGCCACCGCCCGGAACAGCGGCGGCAGCAGGCGCCGGGAGAGCAGCGCGCAGCCGGCGACCAGTCCGACGCCCGCGGCCAGGGCGCCGAGCAGCGGGCCCGGGCTGAGGCGGTCGAGGCTCGGCTGGAGCGCCAGGAACCCGATGGCCCACAGGTCCTGGAAGATCAGGATGCCGAGCGTCAGCCGGCCGCCGAGGGTCGCCATCTCGAGCTTGTCGGACAGCAGCTTCGCCACGATCAGCGTGGATGAGAGCGAGAGGGCGACGGCCAGGTACAGGCGATCGAACCGGCCACCCGCCGCCTCGGCCACCCCGCCGAAGGCCCACCAGGCGAGCAGGGCGCACAGCGGGAACTGGGCGAGGCCCGCGACGGCGATGGACCGGCCGGCCTGGGCCAGGCTCGGCACGCTGATCTCGAGGCCGATGATGAACAGCAGGAGGATCAGCCCCATCTCGGAGATCGTCTCGATGCTCGCCTCGTCGGCCACGAGGCCCAGCCCCAGGTGGGGCCCGAGGGCGGCGCCGCCCAGGATGTAGCCCAGGATGAGCGGCTGGCGAGCGGCGCGCGCGAGGAGCGCGAAGGCGGCGGCGGCCACGATGCTGACGCCGATCGCGGTGAGGAGCTCGTGCGCCACGGGTCCGCCGGCTAGAAGTGCTCGAAGCGGCTGCCGCCGCGCTCCATCCGGAGGCGCAGGTCGGCCATGAACACCAGGTACGGGTGGGCCCCCCGGGCGACCAGCCGGTCGCGATCGCCGGCCACGAGGGCGGCGCGGTCCTCGTCGTCCAGGCCGGCCTCGCGCGCCGTCGCCTCCGGATCGACGACATAGCGCGCGCGGAAGGCGGCGTCCGACTTGATGGCGTACAGGCACCGGTTGAGCGCGTAGGCCCGCGCGGGCGGGAACGCGTAGTGCGGCCCGGCGCTCACACCGGCCACTCCACGACGGCGTTGCCGTGATGCCACGACGGTTCGTAGCAGAGGACGTCGGCGGGCGCGTCGCCGACCGCGCCGAGGAGCGTCACCCACGTGCGCAGCTCGACGTTCCCCGCCGTGTCGAGATCCTCGCCGGTCAGCGCGGCGCACTCCCGGCCCCGCCCCGCCCGCAGACGGTCGAGCAGCCGGCGGTCGAACTCGACGTCGGGATCGCCGTACCGGTCGGTCCCCGGGTAGTGGGAGAGCCCGCCCGAGGCCATCAGCACCAGGCGCTCGGGCCGGGCGCGCAGGATGTCGCCGACCGTCGCGCCCCAGTCGTAGCAGCGGCGCGGGGTGGGCTGCGGCGGCAGGTAGACGTTCACGTGCAGCGGGACGATCAGCACCGGCGGGGCCGGCATGGTGAAGTGCAGCGGCACGTAGAACGCGTAGTCGAGCGGCGCGTCCTGTGTGTAGTGCAGGTCGAACCCGCGCTCGATCCCCTGCTCCACGAGGGCGCGGGCGACCGGCTCGTGGATCGGGTAGCGGTAGGCGTACGGCCCGAAGGTGCCGGCGCACGACGCGCCGGCGTACACCGCGAGGGCGGGCACGCCGCTCAGGAAGAAGGCCTCGACGTGATCGCCCCCGATCATCACGATGGCGTCCGGACGGAGCGTCTCGAGGCGGACCCGCACGCGCGCGAAGGCGGCGTGGACGCGGAGGACGAGGGCGCGGTCCTCCGTGTCGGGACGGATGAGCAGCTGCGGCGTGTGCGCGCAGGCGAAGGCGCCGACGAGCATCAGCGGCGCCGCGCCGCCTCGACCACGGCGCGCGGCACGATGAGACGGGCCGCCATGACGGGCCGCGGCGAGGTGCCGATGCGCAGCTCGCCGACGATCGAGAGGAGCATGTACGCCTCGCGCCGGTCCACGCCCGTCTCGCCGGCGAACCAGTCCACGGCGCCGCGCGCCGCGTCCTCGGTCGCCGCCTCGACCGTCGGGCCGAAGCCGAGGACCTGCACGGTGTCGTCCACCTCGAGGAGCGGCCGGTCGAGCCGGCGCCCGGGAGCGAGCGATACCCGGGCGCGGACGGTGGCGTCGCACTCCACGCCCGTGCCCGTGATGATGCCGTCGCTGATGGCGGCGTGGGGGTCGGCGAGGAAGAGCAGCGCGCCGTCGACCATGACGGGCAGGTGGACCCGCGCGCCCGCTCGCACGTCCTTCTGGTCGAAGTCGCCGCCGTAGGGGCCGGCGTAGGAGGGCTTGTAGCCCTCCGTCGGCATGGTGGAGACGGTCCCCAGATTCGGACAGAGCGGCAGCGGCACCCGGCCGCCGAACCAGGCCTGGCCGTCGCGCACGGGGCACGCCAGCGCCACCGGCTCGCCGAACTCCTTCCTGAGCACGCCGAAGTCGCGGAGAATGGCGGTCTTGCCCTCGCCGTGCGGCGTGATCTCGAGCAGGTGGACGACGATCGCGTCGCCGGGCCGCGCGCCGCGGATCCGGACGGGGCCCGCGATCGGCGCCAGCGGATGGCCGTCGCACGCGGGCGTGAACGGCGTCGGCACGGTGCGGATGTCCGGCACGTCGGCGAAGGCGCCCCGCACCTCCAGCCGGAACTCCTCGTCCGGCGCCACCTCGAGCGCGGCCGGCGTGGACGGGTTGACGTCGAACAGGTACCACTGCCGGGGGGCGGACGTGCTCATGCCGTCAGCCTCGCCAGGATCTCGCCGTACGCCTCGTCGGCCAGCACGCGGACCTCCTCGCGCGTCAGCGGCTGGATCGGGTGGGCGACGGCCACGGTTCGATAGTCGTCCGCCCCCAGCGCGCGCGCCTGTGCCGCCGCCGCCCCGACGAACTCGGACGAGACGACGGTAGCGGTGGGAATGCCGTGATCCTCGAAGAACACGCCGTCGTGCACACTGCACGTGGTGCACGACCCTCAGTCGGCGAGCGCCTCGACGACGACGTCCGTCGACGCCAGGATCTCCTGCCGCAGCGGCTCCGGCGCCGGCCGGGCGAAGGTCGGCTTCCGCTTCCGGACGATGGCCCGAACGCCGGCCCGCTCGCGGAGCAGCTCCTCCAGCCGGTCGAGCAGGTGGTCGCCCTTCGCCTTCGAGATGTCGAGGAGCGTCACCACCTTGCCCTCGAGGCTCGCCGCGCGCCGTGCGGTCGTGCGGGGAACGGCGACGGAATCCGTCGGATCCAGGTAGTCGGACACGGGACCCTCCTTGTCGGTATGCGCGCTCACGGCGCGTCGATGGCCCGGAAGACGAGGCTGGAGCCGTGGGCGAAGGACCAGCCGGGGACGATCGCCGAGAAGCGGCCGGCGCGGCCCCCGGCGACGACGATCTTGAGGTGCTCGGGCGCCCGGAACTTGGGGATCGGGGTGGCGTCGCGCCCCGGATCGGCGAACTTGCGCAGCACGTGCTCGGGAAGGCCCTCGCCGCCGTCGCGACCGGGGACGAGCTCGCGGACCGGCCGCTGCAGCCGCTCGTGGAGGAAGCGCCGGATCTCCGGCTTGCCCCACCCGTCGCCCGCGATGGTCGCCGCGTGCTCGGGCGAGAGCACGAGCAGCGTGTCGCCCCAGTGCGTCATCTTGTGGTTGACGATGACGGCGAGGCTGGCCGCGATCGTGGCGAGGAGATCCGGCGCGGTCCGGCTGGCGTGGTCGTAGACGCCGAGGGGCGCGTCGGCCGCCAGGGCCGCCACCGTGCTCCGGCCGGGGGCGAAGCCGTGCTCGACGGCCAGCGAGTCCCAGGGGCTGGCCTCCTCGTGCTCGCCGATGCAGTACGTGTAGCGGCCGGGGTGCGCCAGCGTGGACATGCTCACGACGCCGGGGACGGCGCCGCCGACGTTCACGCACACGAGCCGCACCGCGCGGCCGATCGTCGCGTTGGCGCGCCAGCCGGGACCGAAGACGCCGGCCCCGCAGTTGACGTCGAGCGCCCCCCGGACCGGGCCATTGAGCACGAGGAGCGGCGCCGGGGCGTTCGTCGTGGCCGACACGCCGTGCAGGTCGAAGGCGTCGTCGCAGACTGCGGCCACCGCGGCGACGACGGCGGGAAGGTACGCGGCGCGGCACCCGGCCATGACGGCATTGATCGCGATCTTCTCCACGGTGGCACGCCCGTAGTTCGGCGGCACGAGGGCGATCAGCTCGCTCCCGTCGCGCCCGGTGGCCTCGATGGCCCGGCGCACGCGCTCGCGTGTGGGCGGCACGACGGGCAGGCCGTCCGTCACGCCCCGCGCGAACAGCGTCTCGATCGCGTCGGGATCGGCGAGGCCGCCTCGATCGGCCGGCATGGAGCCGAGGC
This sequence comes from Candidatus Methylomirabilota bacterium, assembly GCA_025922915.1. Taxonomy (GTDB): domain Bacteria; phylum Methylomirabilota; class Methylomirabilia; order Rokubacteriales; family CSP1-6; genus JAICGY01. The sequence goes on from JAICGY010000073.1 coordinate 4,618, forward strand.
TAGCACAGGCGAGCGTATGCTGGGCTCGTGGTCCGGCGCCGGCTCGCCGTCCTGCTCGTGCTGGCTCTCGCCGGCTGTGCCGTCAGGGGGGCTCCGCCCGCCGGGTGGCAGGCGCCTCTGGGCCGCGAGCACCCGCTCGCCGGACGCATCTGGGACGTCGACGGCGACCGGTTCGTCGCCCCGGCGGCGCTGACCGGGCGTCTCGCGGCCGCGCGGTTCGTGCTCCTCGGCGAGCGTCACGACCACCCCGACCACCACCGGCTGCAGGCGGAAATCGTTCGCGCGCTCGTCGACGCCGGACGACGGCCCGCCGTCGCCTTCGAGATGCTGACCACCGACCAGGCACCTGCCCTCGCCCGCCATCTGGCGACGGCGCCGCGCGACGCCGCCGGCCTGGGCGCCGCCGTCGGCTGGGGCCAGTCGGGCTGGCCGGACTGGGTGCTGTACCAGCCGATCGCCGATGTCGCCCTCGGCGCCGGCCTGCCGATCGTCGCCGCCAACCTGCCGCCGGCCCTCGCGCGCGCCGTGGCGCGGGAGGGCCTGGCGCCGCTCCCGGCGACGTTCGTCGAGCGCTTCGCGCTGGCGTGCCCGCTGCCCGACGAGGCCGGGCTCGCCGACGAGATCCGCGCCGGCCACTGCCATCATCTCCCGGAGGCGCGCATCTCCCGGATGGTGCTGGCCCAGCGGGCACGCGACGCCCACATGGCCGGGCGGCTGCTGGAGGCGCCGCCGGACGGCGCCGTCCTGATCGTGGGCGCCGGGCACGTGCACCGCGAGCGGGGCGTGCCTCATTACCTGAGGGGCGGGTCGGCGGCGGGACCGGTGGTGAGCGTGGCCTTCGTGGAGGTGGTGGAGGGCCACCACGAGGCCCGCGAGTACGCGCGCCGAGGCGGCGCGCGGCCCGCGTTCGACTATCTCTGGTTCACGGCGCGCATGGACGACGAGGACGCCTGCGCGCGGTTCCGCCGGTGACGCCCGGGGCTCGCCGCCCGGACTCCCGCGCCGCCCGGCCCGATCGGGTACCCCCCGGCTGGAGCTACAACCCCTCCGCCTGGTCGGAGCGGTGGCCGCTCGTCGTCCTCGCGGCGGCCGGAACCGTGATCGCCGGGTACCTGGCAGCCTACCAGTGGCGGTTCGTCGACACCGTCTGGGAGCCGTTCTTCGGCGACGGTGCCGAAATCATCCTGAACTCCGGCGTGTCCCGCATCCTGCCGGTGCCGGACGCGGCGCTCGGCGCTCTCGGCTACCTGCTCGACGCCGTGACCGGCGCCCTCGGCGGGCGCGCGCGATGGCGGACGCTACCCTGGATGGTCGTCCTCTTCGGCGTCGCGGTCGGGCCCCTCGGCGCCGTCAGCATCCTGCTCGTCGTCCTGCAACCCGTGATGTTCGATGCCTGGTGCACGCTCTGCCTCGCCTCGGCCGTGATCTCCGTGGTGATGATCGGCCCCGCGCTGGACGAGGTCCTGGCGAGCCTGCAGCACCTCGCCCGCGTGCGAGCGTCCGGGCGGTCCGTGTGGCGGGCGTTCTGGGGGCGGGATCGCGCCCCGGCCCCCACCGCCGACGCGGTGCCGCGCAGCGGAGCGACCTGAGATGTGGCCGCGGCTCGCGGCGGCCGCGCTCGGCGTCTGGCTCATGGCCGCCCCCGCCGTGCTGGGCTACGGCGGTGCGGCGAGCACCAGCCAGAGGATCGCCGGGCCCATCGTCGCCGCCATCGCCGTCGTGGCCATGACGGAAGCCACGCGCCCGCTCCGCTGGGCCAACCTGGTCACCGCCGCCTGGCTCGTGGTCGCGCCCGCGGTGGTCGCCCACGACGGCACGGCCGCCGCCGTCAGCATGGCCGCCGGCGCGCTGGTGGGGGCGCTCGCCTGCGTGCGGGGCCGCCGGCGCGCTCGGCTCGGCGGAGGCTGGCGCGCGATCGTCCGACCCGGGGTGGACCGGCCCGCCGGGCGCTGAGGGCGGCCGGAGCGCGGGCGCCCGACCGAGGTGTATCGGTTCGTTGACAGGGCGGGCGTCCGGATGAGACCGTGGTCGCGTGCTCCGGGCGCTCGCCCTGCTCCTGGCCGTCCTCGTCTCCCCGACCCCCGCCCGCGCGGTGGACGCGCTCGAGGCGACGGTGGTCCGCGTCGTCGACGGGGACACGATCGAGGTCCGGCTGGACGGGCGCCTCGAGAACGTCCGCTACATCGGCGTCGACACGCCGGAGGTGCGTCACCCGCGGCGCGGGGCCGAGCCGGGCGGCCGCGCGGCGATGCGGGTGAACGCCCGGCTGGTCGAGGGGCGGCGGATCCGGCTCGAGCTGGACGTCCGGGAGCGGGACCGCTATCTCCGCCTGCTCGCGTACGTCTGGGTCGGCGACCTCATGGTCAACGCCGAGCTGGTGCGGCTGGGCTACGCGCAGGTCATGACGGTGCCGCCGAACGTCCGCCACGAACAGCTGTTCCTGCGCCTCCAGCGGGAAGCCCGCGCCGCCGGCCGCGGCCTCTGGGCGGAGCCGGCCCCGGTGTCCGCGATCCCGGCGCCGCGGTGACCGGTCAGCGCGGGCAGGCGCGGAAGTTCGCGTAGTCCCCCGCGGCGACCGAGTCCGTGTCGTCGCTGTCGGTGAGCACCGCGATGCCCGACGGCGTCGGTGTATCGGCCTCCTCGAAGTACCCCTTGAAGTCCCCGAGCACGTCGACCCGCTCCTCCACCCACCCCGGCGCCGGCGCCCGCCCCGTGCGGAGGACGCGGACCTGGGTGAGCCCGTTGTTCGAGGTCAGCCGGCTGCCGGCGGGCACGCGTTCGCTCCAGATGTACTTCACGGCCTTCGGCCCGCGGATCCGGGAGTGCTCGACCAGCATGTACACGGCGAGCGCGCTGTCGTTCCTCGCGGGGTCGCGCTCGTCGGCGCCGTCCGGGAAGTGCTGCGGCCGCCACGACCACGCGAGGACGGGGTGCGTCCTGAGATTCCAGCGCTCCGTCGCGCGACCGGCCTGGATGCCCTGGTCCCGCGCCACGGCGCGCAGGAACCGCCGCCCGGCCTCCGCCTGGACCGCGTAGACCGCGCGGGCCTCTGCCTCCCGGGCGTGCCAGTCCGGCGGAAAATCCCCGATGGCCGCCCGGGCGAAGTCCTCGAGCACGAGGCACGGCTCCTGGGCCGCGGAGTCGCCGAGGCCGGCGACCAGCACGAGGGCCACGAGCAGCGAGGGGAGCGGTCGCATCGGTCTCCGGCGCAGCACGCTCCGGGCCACCGCGCGTCGCTCGGCTCAGTGGCCGCGCCGCCACCACCGGTGCACGAGATTGTCCACCACCTCGCCGAGCTGCCCGATCGTCCGGCACTCGCGGACGATGTCGCACGCCGGCGCGTAGAGCGGCATCACGCTGTCGCCGATCCCCCAGCCCCACTGGCCCTCGGGGTTGAGCCAGATGATCCCCTTGACCCGCTCCCTGATGAGCCGGAGCGCCCACGCCTGGGGGTCGTTGTAGTTGTTGCGAGCGTCGCCGAGCACGAGGATCGTCGTCTTGCGGTCGAGCGACTCCAGCTCGGTGTGGGCGAACCGGCTGAAGGCGTAGCCGAAGTCGGACCGGCAGTGGTAGTCCACCGGCGCCCCCTTCAGCGCCCACTCGATGGCTCGCTCCACCTGGGTCTCGCGGAACGCCTGGGTGACCTCCGCGATCTCGGACACGAAGACGTACGAGCGCACGCGGCTGAAGCACTCCTGGAGGCTCCACACCAGCTGCAGCATGAAGCGCGACGCGTTGCGCACGGAGTCGGAGACGTCGCAGATCGTCACCAGCTTCGGCTTGTCGCGGTGCCGGCGGCGGAGGAACACCTCCATCGGCACCCCGCCGTACGACAGCGAGCGCCGGATGGTGCGCCGGGTGTCGAGCCGGCCGCGCTGCTCCTGGCGCTGGCGCAGGGCCAGCGCGTCCTTGATCCGCCGCGCGAGCCGGGCGACGACGCCCCGCATCTGCGCCACCTCGTCCGGTGTCAGCGCGAAGAGGGGCTTCTCGGACAGCACCTCCCGCGTCAGCCGCTCGCCGGCCCGGTACGCCCGCCGCTCCAGCTCGCGCTCGACGTGCTGCCGGATCATGCGGCGGAACGCCTCGAGCCGCAGCTCGAGGTAGTTGCGGATCCGGGCCAGCTGCCCGGGGTCGAGCCCGCGCGCCTCCAGCAGCGCCATGATCCGCTCGACGTCCTGCTCGATGGCGGTCCAGTCGAACTGGTCGGCGATGCGCCGGCTGAAGTAGCCGACCTGCAGGAAGTACATGAGGCGCTCGAGCCCGGCGTGCTGCCCGCCGGCGCGGATCGCCATCTCCATCTCGCTGCCCTGCCCGCGCATGAGCAGCTCCGTCAGCTCGTCGAGCTGCAGGTTCTCCTCGTCGACGAGCCGGTCGAGCATCTCGTGCACGCGCGGGTCCTCGGGGCCGAGCGCCTTCTTGACCCCCTCGCCGAGCGCCTGGAGGTCCAGGAAGTAGAGGTTGAACAGCCGGTCGACCGTCTCGAGGTCCCGCGCCTCCTTGACGAGGGTGGTGGCGAGCGTCGTCCTGAACGTGTCGCGGTCGGTCAGGCCGATCTCGGCGGCGGCGGCCAGCGCGTCCAGCGCCTCCGAGGTCGAGATGCGCATCTCGGCGCGGCGGAGGTCGCCGATGAACTCGAGGATCCGCTCCTCCATCCTAGGAGGGCACCTCGGCCAGGATCTTGTCCAGGCCGGCCTTCACGCGCTCGAGGTCCTTCTCGTACTTGACGAGCAGCGTGAGCGTGGACTCCATCAGGGCCGGGTCGAGCGCCTGCGCGTTCAGGATCACGAGCGAGCGCGCCCAGTCGATGGACTCCGACACGGACGGGGGCTTGCGGAGGTCCAGCGTGCGGATCTTCTGCACGGCGGCGACGACGGCGCGCGCGAGCCGCTCCGGGATCTCGGGAACCTTGAGCCGGATGATCTCGAGCTCGTCGCCGGGGGCCGGGAAGTCGATGAAGAGGTGCAGGCACCGGCGCTTGAGGCCGTCGGAGAGCTCCCGCGCGTTGTTCGACGTGAGCACGACGAGCGGCACGTGGCGGGCCTTCACCGTGCCGAGCTCGGGGATCGAGACCTGGAAGTCGGAGAGCACCTCAAGCAGGAAAGCCTCGAACTCCGGCTCGGCCTTGTCGATCTCGTCGACGAGGAGCACGACGGGATCGTCGGAGCGGATCGCCTGCAGGAGCGGCCGCGGCGACAGGAACCGGTAGGAGAAGAAGGCATCGTCCTGGCCGGCGATGCGCGACACGGCCTCCGGCAGCGACGGCGCGTCGGCGATCAGCTCGCCGATGCGGTCGCGGAGGAGCTGCGTGTAGAGGAGCTGCTTGGCGTACTTCCACTCGTAGAGGGCCTTGCCCTCGTCGAGCCCCTCGTAGCACTGCATGCGGATGAGCGGCCGGGCCGTGACCTCCGAGAGCGTCTTCGCGAGCTCGGTCTTGCCCACCCCCGCCGGGCCCTCGACGAGCACCGGACGGCCCATGCGCGCGGCCAGGAACACGACGGTCGCGATCCGGCGGCTGGCGATGTAGTGCGCGCCCCGGAACCGCTGCTGGACCTCCTCGACGGACTCGAACATGCTCGCTCCTCGGGTTGGGGATGTCGGCGCGCCGCGTCCGGCCTGCGGCGGCCGCGCGCAGCGCTGCTCACGACGGGACCGGACGGGTGAACACCGGTTCATTGTACTCCGAACGCCGCGGGCGCCGGCGCGGGGGCGACGCCGGCCGGCCCCGCCCCCGGCCGGTGGGTACAATCGGGCGACATGAACGCGCCGGGCGACGCCGCGCGCTACCACCGACTGCGCCTGATCCTTGCTCTGGTCGACTTCGCCGTCGGTCTCGCGTGGCTGGGCCTGCTCCTGGTCACCGGCCTGTCGCGGGGGCTCGCCGACCTGGCGGCGTCGTGGGCCGCCGCGTGGTGGGCGCAGGTCGCGATCGTCGCGGCGGCCATCGGGCTCGGCCACGCGCTCCTCACCGCCCCCCTGGCGTGGCTCGGCGGATGGCGGCTGCCGCGGCGCTTCGGGCTGCTGCACCAGCCGCTGCGCGGGTGGCTGGCCGACCGCGCCAAGGCGGCCCTGCTCGGCGGTGCGCTGGGACTGGCCGCGGTCGAGGTCGTCTACGGGCTGCTGCGGGTCACGCCACTCTGGTGGCTCGCCGCCGCCGCCGTCTTCTTCGTCTTCTCGGTCCTCCTCGCCGCCCTCTTCCCGGTGATGGTCGTCCCGCTGTTCTACCGGCTGAAACCGCTGGCCGACCCCGAGCTGGAGGCCCGGCTCCTGACGCTCGCCCGGCGGGCTGGCGTGCCGGCCGTCGGCGTGTGGGTCGCCGACCAGTCGCGCAAGAGCCGCACCGCCAACGCCGCCGTCGTCGGGCTGGGGCGGACGCGGCGGATCATCCTGTTCGACACGCTCACCGCGGAGTTCGGCCCGGCCGAGATCGAGTCGGTGCTGGCCCACGAGCTCGGCCACCATGTGCACGGCGACATGCGCCGGGGCCTGGTGGTGCAGGGCGCGCTGAGCCTGGCGACGTTCGCGCTGGCGCGCGTCCTGCTCGATCTCGGCGTGGAGTGGTGGGGGCTCGCCGGACCCGCCGATCCCGCGGGGCTGCCCTGGCTCGCGCTCGTCGTCACGCTCGTCGCCGCGCTCGGCGTCCCGCTCGGCAATGCGTTCTCGCGTGCGCTCGAGCGGCGAGCGGACGACTACGCGCTCGCGCTCACGCGGGACCCGTCCGCCTTCATCGCGGCCATGGAGCGGCTCGCCGGGCTCAACCTGGCGGAGCGGCGCCCGCACCGTCTGAAGGAAGTGCTGTTCCACTCGCATCCGGCGCTCGATCGACGGATCGCGCGCGCCCGAGGAGAAGCCGCATGAGCCCCCGCCGCACGCTGCGCACCCTGGTCGAGCAGAAGCAGGGCCTCGTCGTTCCCGGCGCCTACGACGGCGTCTCCGCACGGCTGGTCGAGCGTGCCGGCTTCCGGGCCGTCTACATGACCGGCTACGGGACGTCCGCCTCCCGCCTGGGCCTGCCCGACCTCGGCTACGCCGGGCTCGCCGAGATGGCGGATCACGCGCGCAACCTGGCGGCGGCGGTCACCATTCCCCTCATCGCCGACGCCGATACCGGCTACGGCAACGCGCTCGGCGTCCGGCGCACGGTGCAGGCCTACGAGCGGGCGGGCGTCGCCGCGCTCCACATCGAGGACCAGGTGGCTCCGAAGCGCTGTGGCCACATGCACGGTCACAAGGTGGTGGAGCGCGGCGAGTTCGCGGGCAAGATCCGCGCGGCCGCCGAGGCCCGCACCGATCCGGACCTCCTGATCATCGCGCGCACCGACGCGATCTCGGCGGTGGGCTTCGACGAGGCGCTGCGCCGCGGCGAGGCGGCGGCGAAGGCCGGCGCCGACGTGCTCTTCATCGAGGCGCCGCGCGACGAGGCGCAGGTGGAGCAGGTGGCCCGCTCGTTCGACACCCCGCTGCTGTACAACTACGCGACGGGCGGGCGCTCGCCGCTGCTGCCGTTCGCGTCGCTCCGCACCCTGGGCTACGCCGTCATCATCCTGCCGGTGGACACCCTGCTGGTGGCGACGCGCGCGATGGCCGAGTTCCTCCGCGAGGTCCGGGCGCGCGACGACGTGCGCGCGCTCACCGACCGCTACCTGCCCTTCGGCGAGTTCAACGACCTGATCGGCGCCACCGAGCAGATCGCTCTGGCCGAGCGCTACGGGGGCGAGCGAGACGCCTGAGGGGGAGAAGCGACCGGAGGGACGCGACGCGTCCCGCCGGTCTATGAGGACGGGTCAGCTGGCCGCGGCGCAGATGGCGCCGATGCGCGCCTTGCCCGTGAACGTCCCGAACTGGGTGCGCTGCAGGTGGACCGTCCACTGGCCCGGTCCGCTGGGATAGCCCGTCGACGTGACGGTGCTCGGGAACGGCTGCTCCGTCTGGCCGTTCTGCCAGTAGTGGTAGCCGCTGAGCACCGAGGTGCCGGCCGGGCAGTTGACGATGCCGGTCCACATCTGCCCGTTGTCCAGCACCACATCGGCCAGCGGATTCTGGACCACGACGTACCCGCTCACACCGGCCGGTCCTTGCGGTCCCGGAACGCCCTGCTCGCCCTCGGGGCCTTGCGGGCCGGCGGGACCAGCAGGACCCGCGGGCCCGGCGGGGCCGGTCGCTCCCGCCGGCCCGGCCGGCCCCTGCAGGCCCTGGGGGCCAGACGGGCCGGGAGGACCGGACGGCCCGGCCGGCCCCATGGTGCCGACGGACACCGAGAGCGAATCGTGGTGCGGGCTCCCTTGCCCCCGCGCGACGAAGAGGGAATACGTGCCGGGGTCCAGCCCGGCCGGGATGCGGGCCAGGATCACGTCCGACGTGTGGACCAGGATCTCCAGATCCGTGTCGGCGAGCGACGCCGACAGGGGGTGACCGTCGAAATCGCCGTGGATGGTGACGACGAGTGCGGCGACGTCGACGTGTGCGCTCTCGATGCGGACGGGACGCGGCGCGGCCGCCGGCGCCGACTCCACCGCGCCGTGAACGAGGGCCAGCGCGAGCGCGGCGCGCGCGAGTATGCGCTGCAGCATGAGCCTCTCCTGTGTCTGCACGAAAAAGCACCCAAAGCGGGTGACCGCGAAGGCCGACTCCGTCGAGTCGTGGGCCCGTCGATGTGCAACCGCCCGACCAACCCGGAAAGGCCGGGGCGGTGCGGAGTTACGCGCGTGCCGCGCGCGGCGGCGGGTGCCCGGGTGTCACCTCGCGTGACCGGAACGGGCACCCCGCAATCTTTGCCGGACACGCGGGTCCCACATCGTTGCGCGGCGGGCGGGATCGGTGGCGCGGCGGAGCGCCGGCGCTACGCGGCGAAGGGCGGGATCAGCGGCTGCGAGCGCCGGTAGCAGCCGCCGTGGACGAGGATGCGGCCGATCGCGACCGCATCCTCGGACGACTGGATCTCTTCCCCGCATGCCGCGCAGCCGCGCGGAGCCCCGCGCTCGTCGAGCCGGGCCGAGGGCCGGCGCACCAGCACGTAGCACGGCACGTGGAAGACGCGGTCGTCGGCGGCCACGACGAGGTCCTGACCCGGAACGACCGACTCCTGGCAGTAGGCGCAGTGCGGGGAAGGGTGTCGCTCCCTCATGTCGCCCCCCCTCGTCGGCGCCCGGCGGAGCCGCCCTTCTCCTCGAGCACGGCCATCACCACGTCGCGCAGCACCTCGGGGCTGACCGGCTTCGCCAGGCGGGCGGCGAACCCCGCCGCCCGCATGCGCTCGACCGGATGCTCGTACGGTGAGCCGGTCATGCCGACGTCCGGTGTTTGGGCGCGGCCGGCCTCGA